>JBHELL010000067.1:0-4720 GCA_046263075.1 Actinomycetota bacterium
CGCTCGTCGCATCGCTCGTGGGGTCGTTCGTCGGCTCGGTTGCAGGGTTCTACGGCGGCAAGCTCGATGATCTCCTGATGCGCACGACCGACTACTTCTTGTCCTTCCCGTCACTCGTCGCACTCATCATGTTCGCCAAGATCTTCGGCGGCAGCGTGCTCGCCGTCGTCGGCGTTCTCTCCATCCTCGCGTGGATGCCGATCGCGCGCATCGTGCGCGGCGTGTTCCTGTCGCTGAAAGAGAAAGAGTTCATCGAAGCCGCGCGCGGATCTGGCGCGCGCAACACGCGGATCATCGCGCGTCACATGCTCCCGAACTCGCTCGGGCCGATCATCGTCAATCTCACGCTGACCATCGCCGGCGCGATCGTCACCGAATCGACGCTATCGTTCCTCGGATTCGGCATCCAGCCTCCGACGCCGACGTGGGGGAACCTGCTGACCGACGCACAGATCCAAGCGACGACCGCGCCGTGGTTGATCTGGTTCCCGGGCTTCGCCATCCTCGTCACCGTTCTGTGCGTCAACTTCCTCGGCGACGGGCTGCGTGACGCGTTCGATCCGACGCAGCAACGGGTCCGTGCATGATCGAACCCGGCGCCGCCGCACACGTCGAGGAGCCCGCTCCAGAAGGGGCGTTGCTCGAGGTGCGGAACCTGAAGACCATCTTCAGGACGGAAGGCGGAGTCCTCACGGCGGTCGACGATGTGTCCTTCGACGTCGCGTCGCGCGAGATATTCGCGATTGTCGGCGAGTCCGGCTCCGGCAAGACGGTCACCGCCCTATCCATACTCGGGCTCGTGCCCGAGCCTGCCGGCAAGATCGTCGGCGGTGAGATCCTCTACCGAGGCGAGAACCTGCTGAAGGTCGACAAGGAACGTCTACGCCAGATCCGCGGCGACCGCATCGCGATGATCTTCCAGGATCCCCTCACCGCCTTGAACCCGGTGCATCGCATCGGCTCGCAGATCGCTGAGGTGTACCTCGCGCACCGCAACGTCTCGAAGGACGAAGCGTGGGCGCGTGCGGTGCAACTCCTTGAACGGGTCGGCATCCCGCAACCGGCTCGGCGTGCCGGCGACTATCCACATCAGTTCTCCGGGGGCATGCGCCAGCGCGCGATGATCGCGATGGCGCTCGCACTCGACCCGGATCTCTTGATCGCCGACGAGCCGACGACCGCGCTCGACGTGACGATCCAGGCGCAGATCCTCGACGTGCTGCGTACGATCCGCGAGGAGTTCAACACGGCGATCATGATGATCACGCACGATCTCGGCGTCGTTGCCGAGGTCGCCGATCGCGTGATGGTGATGTACGCGGGACGCAAGGTCGAAGAGAGCGACGTCGTTACCCTCTACGACGACCCCAAGATGCCGTACACATGGGGGTTGCTCGGCTCGACGACACGACCGGATCGTCCGCGCAGGGAGCGGCTCATCCAGATCCCCGGTGCACCGCCGAGCCTCATCTCTCCACCGCACGGCTGCAGGTTCTCGCCCCGATGTGTGTACGCACAACCGGTGTGCCACGAGCAAGAGCCTGCGTTGCTCGACGTCACCTACTTGCATGAAGCGCGATGCCATTTCGCGCTCGAAGACGGATGGAAGCCGGGTGTCCCGGTCGAGGTGGCCGCGCGCGCGGCCGAGGGGATGGCTTCGTGAGCGCGATGCCGGCGCCGGAGTCGCCGTCTGCTCGCATGCTTCTTCGTGTGACCGACCTCGTGAAGCATTTCCCGATCAGGCAGGGGATCTTGTTCCAGAAGCAGGTCGCGTCGGTCAAGGCAGTCGACGGCATCTCGTTCGAGCTGCCCGAGGGGCAAACGCTCGGGCTCGTCGGCGAGTCGGGGTGCGGGAAGTCCACGACGGCCCGTCTCGTCATGCGCCTGCTCCAGCCGACATCGGGATCTCTCGAGTTCGAAGGACGAGACATCACTACGATGAAAGGCCAAGATCTACGCGGTGTGCGGCGCGAGATGCAGATGATCTTCCAAGATCCGTACGCGAGCCTCAACCCCCGGATGACGGTTCGCGACATCATCGCCGAGCCGATGATCGTGCACGGCATGTATCGGTCGGGCAGAGGCATGGTGCGCGAGCTGCTCGACCGGGTCGGGCTCAACCCAGACCACGCCAGCAGGTACCCGCACGAATTCTCGGGCGGCCAGCGGCCACGGCGCGGGATCGCGCGCGCGCTCGCCTTGCGGCCGAAGCTGATCGTGTGCGACGAGCCGGTTTCGGCGCTCGACGTGTCCGTGCGCGCGCAGGTGCTCAACCTGCTCACCGACCTGCAGGCCGAGTTCAAGCTCACCTATCTCTTCATCTCGCACGACCTCTCGGTCGTGCGTCAGGTCTGTGATCGGATCGCCGTGATGTACCTCGGCAAGATCGTCGAGGTCGCGCCGAGCGATGTTCTCTACCGTTTCCCGAAGCACCCGTACACCGGTGCGCTGCTTTCGGCGGTCCCGATCCCCGACCCCGCCCTGCATGCGCAAAGACGCCGCATCATCCTGCAAGGCGATGTTCCGTCACCGATCGATCCACCGTCCGGGTGTCGCTTCCACCCCCGATGCCCGCACGCCCAGTTCCCGACGTGCAGCGAGGTTGAGCCGTCGCTGTCGCCCCACCGCCCCGGTCAGATCGCCGCCTGTCATTTCCCCCTTGCGGACCGCGAAGTTACTCCCGTGGATTAGCGCGGCGCTCGCCGGCGCGGTGTTGGCGGGATCGTGCACGACGAAGGTCCTGCCCGTGTTGCGGCTCGCCGTCGGATCACCGCACCGCGGCGGCACGCTGCGCGTGCTCCTCACCGACGACGTCGACTCGCTCGACCCCCACCGAGCGGCGCGCCCGTCGTCGTGGTTCTTCGTGCGCGCGCTGCATCGCGGCTTGCTCGGCTTCCCGGACGAGCCGTTCCCGGCAGGCGCGCGGCCGGTTCCGGATCTCGCCGATGGGATGCCGACCGTCGACCTCGGCGGCCGCAGGTACACATTCCACCTGCGCGCGGCGCGGTTCTCCGACGGCACAACGATCACGTCCGCTGATGTCATGTCGAGTCTCGCGCGCGCGTTGCGGATCGACCGGGGCGACGCGCGCTACCTGTGGGTGATCGAGGGGGCCGGCGCGTACGCGCTCGGCAACGCGCCCACCGTCTCCGGCATTTCGACACCGGACGCGCGGACGATCGTCATAACCCTCGTGCGAGCCTCGCCCGATCTGCCGTGGGTGCTCGCCCACCCGCAATTCGCCGTCGTCCCCGGCTCGACGCCGGTGCGCGCGCAGCAAACGGCGATCGTCGGTGCGGGGCCGTACCGGCTGCAGTCGTACGATCCCGAACAGTC
Organism: Actinomycetota bacterium; assembly: GCA_046263075.1. Lineage (GTDB taxonomy): Bacteria > Actinomycetota > AC-67 > AC-67 > AC-67 > JBHELL01. Next base: position 3,337 of record JBHELL010000067.1, read on the forward strand.
GATCGTCCTCGTGCGCAACCCTCGATGGTCCGACGACTCTTTGCGTGCGGCCAACGTCGACATGATCCACGCGTCGATCGGTGACACGCAGCAACAAGCCGTGGATGCCGTGGGTGCAAACGACGCAGATGTGATCGCCGAGCCGGGACCGCCGGACACCACTCCGCAGATCCCCCCGAACGCGCGCGCCGGGGCAGGCGTGGGAACGTGCCTGCGGTACCTCTTCGCCAACGGGGTAGGCGCCCCCGCGCGCGCAGCGATCGCGTCCGCCGTCGATCCCGCACGATTCGCGAGCGAAGACGCGGTCGGGGCGACGAGCGCGCTTGCGCCTGCTGTGTTCGGCGGCACCGTCGAGGTACCGCCGCGCGCGCACGTGCGGGCGTCCTTCACGATCACCGCAGGCGATTCACCGCGAGATCGCAATGACGTGGCGGTGCTCGTGCGGATGCTCGCCGCTGCTGGGATCGCGCTTTCCCCGCGCTTCGTTCCGCCGGCCGTGCTCTACAACGTCGTGTATCCGCCGCCCGCGCGCGGCGTGCAGCTCGGCATCGCTACGTCCTGCGCAGACTGGCCGGGCATGGCCGGACGCGCGATGCTCGACCCGTTGCTCGGAGTCACCGTTCCTGCGCCCGCGCCGGGGTGCCGCAGCGCGGCCGTCATCCGGAAGCGCGCGCTCGCTGCGGCGTCCGGCGACGCCGCTGCATGGACTGGAGTCGCGGCGGCGTTACCGGCATGTGGGGTTGTCCCGCTCTATTGGCCGGTCGAACGGTCCGCGCTGTCGAGCCGGCTCGGCGGGTTCACGGGCTCGCCGATGTTCCCCCGCGGCGATGCGACGAACCTCTGGGTGGGCTGACCGCCGCAAGAGGGGCTGGTACCATCTGCGGGTTGCCGAACCGGAAGGACCTGCCGTGCATCTGTTCGTAACCATCGTCCACGTCATCGCCTCGGGGATCCTCATCCTGCTGATCTTGCTGCACGCGGGCCGGGGCGGCGGTCTTTCCGAGATGTTCGGCGGCTCGATGATGGGTGGCTCGACGGTTGCGGAGAGGAACCTCGACCGGCTCACGGTCATCGCGGCCGTCGTCTTCACGATGACGACGGTCGGCGAGTTCTTCTTGCGCCGACCGTAACGTGCCCAGGCGCGCGCTCGCCGTAGCGCTCGCAGCGCTCTTCATCCCGACGGCGTGCAGGAGCACGCCGGCGTCGCAGCCGTTCGCCGGCGGAACCCTTTCGGTCGCCGTCCGAGACCTCGGGTCGCTCGACCCGGCGAAGGAAACAGGCGCCGGCGCGCAAGAAGTGATCGCGCAGCTATTCATGCCGCTCACGTCCGTCGAGCCGTCGACGAACCGCTTGCGTCCCGGCGCCGCCAAGACATGGTCGATCC
>JBHELL010000068.1:0-3510 GCA_046263075.1 Actinomycetota bacterium
GCGGATGGAGACGTTGCCGAGGACCTCGCGGTCGAGCCGGTCGCGCAGGTGACGGCTCGTCAGGAACTTGCCTTCCCGACCGGAAAGCGGGGACGTCGAGACGCCGAACGTCATGCGAAGAACCGGCTCGTCGACGATCAAACGCGCGAGCGCCACCGGGTTGTCCGCGTCCGCGAGCGTGTCGCCGATCTCGACGTCGGCGATGCCGGCTGCCACGAATAGATCGCCGGCACCGATGGCGTCCACCCGATCACGTTCAAGGCCGTGGAACTTCTCCAGCGCGGTGAGCTTGCGTCGTTCCGTCGAGCCGTCATCGCGACACAACGCGATCACATCGTCCACCCGCAACGTGCCCTCGACGACACGCCCGATCGCCAAACGGCCGAGATAGTCGGACGCATCGAGGTTCGTTACGAGCGCTTGCAGTGGCGCGGCGGCATCGCCCGTCGGCGCAGGGATCGACGCGAGGACGGCATCCAGCAGCGGGTCCAGCGTGGCGTCCTCCTGCGGCACGCCGACGTCCCGCATCGCGCGTCCGTCGCGCGCGATCGCGGAGATGACGGGGAAGTCGATGTGGTGGTCGTGCGCCTCGAGATCGAGGAAGAGCTCGTACACCTCGTCGAGCACCTCGGCCGTCCGCGCGTCCTTTCGATCGACCTTGTTCAACACGACGATCGACGGCAAGCTGCGGTGCAACGCTTTGCCGAGCACGTATCGCGTCTGGGGGAGCGGGCCCTCGGACGCATCGACGATCAGGATGATCCCATCGACCATCGCGAGCGCGCGTTCGACCTCACCGCCGAAGTCTGCATGTCCCGGCGTATCGACCAGGTTGATCGTTGTACCCTTCCACTCGATCTGGGCGGCCTTCGCGAAGATCGTGATGCCCTTCTCACGCTCGAGCTGGTCAGAATCCATGATGCGATCCGGCGCCGCCGCACCGGCGCGGATCACGCCCGTCGCGCGCAGCATCGCGTCGACCAGCGTCGTCTTGCCGTGGTCGACGTGCGCGACGAGCGCGACGTTGCGGATGGATGCGGCTGAGGGCATGAGTTCCAGCGTATCGGACGCTAGAAGCGCCGGCGCGGACGCTTTCCGAGCAATGATCCGCGGCCGCGCGACGCCGTCGAATACAGCGATCGCGGCGCCGCGATCTTCATGCCTGCCTCGATGAACTCAGCTTCCAGGTTGAGTCGCTTCGCGATGCGGCTTACATCCGCGCGCTGATCGGGCGTGACGAGGGTGATCCCGGTTCCCGTGCGGCCGGCGCGCGCGGTACGGCCGACGCGGTGCACGTACGCCTTCTCGTCGTCGGGCGGGTCGTAGTTGACCACGTGCGTTATGTCCTCGACGTCGAGCCCGCGGGCCGCCACATCCGTTGCGACGAGGGTGTCGGCCTTCGCCGATACGAAGCGTGCGAGTGTCCGTTCGCGAGCCGCTTGCGACATGTCGCCGTGCAGCGCTTGCGCTTGGAAGCCTTGTTGCTTCAGCTCGTGCGCAAGCCGGTCTGCCCAACGCTTCGTGCGGACGAAGATGAGCGTCAAGCCTCGTTCGCCTGCCAGCTCCCTGACGAGAACATTCAGCTTGTCTTCTTGCGGGACCGCGATGAAGCGATGCGCGGCTTGTTCCACGACCGGCCGCTCGTCCCGGATCTCGTGACGGACCGGGTCGTGCGTGTAGCGCTGCGCGAGGCCGCCGACCTCACCGTCGAGCGTTGCGGAGAACAACATCGTCTGGCGCTTCTCGGGCAGCATCGCAAGGATCTTCGACACGTCCGGAAGGAAACCCATGTCGAGCATGCGGTCCGCTTCGTCGAGCACCGAGATCTCGACGTGCGAGATGGTCAACAATTTCCGGCGCACCAGGTCGAGCAACCGTCCCGGTGTCGCTATAACGACGGCTGCGCGCGCGGCGCGCTTGGCTTGGTCTGCGATACCCACGCCGCCGTACACCGTCGCGACCTTCAGGCGCTTCGCGTCGGCGATCCCGCGGAACTCTTCGGCGACCTGGGATGCGAGCTCGCGGGTCGGCACCAACACGAGCGCGGCGGAGTGGCGCGCGCCGCTCTTCAGCCGCTCGACGATCGGAACGGCGAATGCGAGCGTCTTGCCCGAGCCGGTTCGCGACCGTGCGAGAACGTCTCGTCCGTGTATCGCGTCCAGCAGCACCATCGCTTGGATCTCGAACGTGCCGTTGACGTTGCGCATGGCCAGGGCCTCGACGACCTCCGGGCTGACGCCGAAATCAGCGAAGCTCCGGCTCGTCGCCGGCAGGGCGATGGGCGATTCGACGATCGGCGGTTGTTGTTCGGTCACGGCTATATCAGACCGTATTTCTCGGTCCGGCGCTCGTTAGCGCGCGCGTTTCGACCGGATCGGGTCGGGCTCGAGATCCTTCAGGCCGTTCCACGCGAGGTTGACGAGATGGGCGGCGACGACCTGGCGTGACGGCTTTCCGGCGTCGAGCCACCAAAGCCCCGTCAGCGCAACCATGCCCACCAGAGCGCGCGCGAGCACCGGGGCGATCTTCCGGTCGTACCCACGAGCCTTGAACTCCTTCGCGAGCAGACTCTCCACGGCTGCGCCGATGTCGCCCATCACGGTCGGCAGCGACCCCGTGGCGGTGCCGAGAGGCGCGTCGCGCACCAGGATCCGGAAACCTTCCTCTTCGTCCTCGACGTATGAGAGGAACGCGTCCGCTACCTGTTCGAGCGCAACGCGCGGGTGCTGTGCCTCAAGCGCGGCGGTGATCCTCTGCAAGAGATGCGTCACCTCGTGATCGACGATGACGGCATACAACCCTTCCTTGCCCCCGAAGTGTTCGTAGACCACCGGTTTGGAAACCTTCGCCCGCTCGGCGATCTCTTCGACCGATGCCGCCTCGTAGCCTCGTTCGGCGAAGAGGGCGCGCCCGATGCGAAGGAGTTGCGCGCGACGTTCCTGTCCGGACATCCGGACGCGTGGCTCTTGGAGATCGACGACGTTCGACGGTTCGGTCATCGGATGCGTCGAGCCTCCATCTGCGCGCGCGTCGGCACTTTCACCTTATCCACGAGGCGCAGGCCTTTGAGCGAACGGATGAGCCACCACCCGGGATCGACCTGCCACGCGCGCAGCCCGAGCCGGGCCGACCACGGGAAGGCGTGATGGTTGTTGTGCCACGACTCGCCGAACGAGAGCGCCGATATCGGCCACACGTTGCGACTCTCATCGTGCGCGCGGTAGGCCTCTTTGCCGTAGAAGTGGCAGATCGAGTTGATGCTCCACGTGACGTGGTGCAGCAAGAAGATGCGGACGAGCGAGCCCCAGATGAACGCGGACACGACTGCCGTCCACGACCACGTGAGCGTGAGCGCGATCAGCGGCGGAAGCATGAACGTTGCGAGCGTGATCCACGGGAACGCGTGCTCGATGCGAGTCATCGCGCGCTCGTCGAGAAGATCCGGCGCCCACTCGCTGTTGTCCGAGCGGGTCTGATCGAAGAACCAGCCCATGTGGGCGTGCCAGAGAC
>JBHELL010000069.1:0-6985 GCA_046263075.1 Actinomycetota bacterium
CGGTGCTCGACGCCGCCGACGGTGACCAGCAGCGCGAACATGCGGCGAGCCTCGCCGGCGCGCGCATCAGCCTCGGCACGATGAGCCCCGCCGACGTCGGAGCGGCGCACCTCGTCGTCGCGTCGCCGGGCGTGCGACCCGGGTCACCCTGGCTCGCCTACGCGAGCAAGCACGGCATCCCGGTATGGAGCGAGGTCGAGCTCGCGTACCGGCTCGGCGCTCGGGTCGTGGCCGCGGTGACGGGGACCAACGGCAAGACGACGACGACCGAGATGATCGCGCGGGCGCTGACCGACGCCGGCATCGGCGCGGTCGTTGCCGGCAATGAGATCGGAACGACACTCGTCGAGTCGCTCGCATCCGAACGCGTGGTCGCTGAGCTGTCGAGCTTCCAGCTCCACTCGATCGAGTCGTTCCGCGCGCCGGTCGCGGTGCTATTGAACGTGGCTCGAGATCATCTCGACTGGCACGGGTCGTTCGAAGCGTACGCGCGCGACAAGGCGCGCATCTTCGAGAACCAAACGGCCGACGACACGGCGATCTATCACACCGGCTGCGCCCGGCACGTGGCGTGGCATCGCGCGCAAGAGATCGCGTTCTCGGAGCTGGGGCTGCCCGCGAACGGCGCCGGCGTCGAAGACGGATGGATCGTCGTGCCTGAGGGCCGGGTCGTAGAAGTCTCGCGGCTGCGGGTCCGCGGGCGTCCGAACCGCGCGAACGCCGTCGCGGCCGCTGCGGCCGCGTGCGCGCTCGGTGCGGCTCCGTCGAGCGTCGGTGAGACGCTCGCCGCGTTCACGGCTCGGCCGCATCGGATCGAAACCGTCGCGGTGGTCGACGGCGTCACGTACATCAACGATTCGAAGGCCGCCGACACGCATGCGACGCTCGCCGCGCTCGAAGAGCTCGACGACGTGGTGTTGATCGCGGGCGGCCGGAACAAGGGGATCGACCTCTCCGAGCTCGCGGCCGGCGGGGATCATCTGCGCGCGGTCGTCGCGATCGGTGAAGCCACACCCGAGATCGAAGGTGCGTTCGTCGAGACGGCTGTGCCCGTCGAGCGCGCGACCTCTATGGAAGATGCCGTGCAGCGCGCGCGCGCGCTCGCACAGCCGGGATCGATCGTTCTGTTGTCACCTGCATGCGCATCGTTCGACATGTTCTTGAACTACGGAGCCCGCGGAGAAGCGTTCCGTGCAGCCGTGAAGGCACTCGAGGGGGGAGAGGGATGACCGTCATCCAGATCGCGCGCGCGCCTGCGGGTTGGCTCGGGCGCACGCGCGCACGTCGCGCGCAACGCGTGTCTCCGCTGACGACGACGGCGATGCTCGTGCTGGGGCCGAGCGCGCTGCTGCTCGTCGGCGGCTTGATCATGATCTTGTCGGCGAGCTGGGTGTCTGCGTACACGCAGTACGGCTCGTCGTACCTCTTCTTCATGCGCCAGCTCATGTGGGCGCTCGGGGGTCTCGTCGCGATGTACGTCGCTTCGCGCCTCGACTACCGGGCGTTCCGTGGGATCGGCTACGCCCTGCTCGTGATCTCGATCGTGGGACTCGTCCTCGTCCTGCACCCGTCGTTCGGGACGCGCGTCGCCGGATCGCAGCGGTGGCTCGCCTTCGGTCCGCTGCGCTTCCAGCCGTCCGAGCTCGCGAAGCTCGCGCTCGCGCTCGTCGGCGCAGATCTGTGCGCGCGCAAGCGTGGGAGGCTGACGACGGTGAAAGAGGTGATGCTGCCGTTCGGCACGATCGCGCTCATCGTCGGCGGGCTCGTCATGATGCAGCCGGACCTCGGCACGGCGCTGATCATCGCCGGAATCGTGCTCGTGACGCTGTTCATCGCAGGCGTGCGCTTGCCGGTGCTGGGTTTGATGGGTGTCGGCGGCGCCGGCGGCGCGCTCATGCTCTCACTCACGTCGGGGTACCGGAAGGCGCGCCTGTTCTCGTTCCTGAACCCGTTCGCCGACCCGTTGAAGACGGGGTATCAAGCGATCCAAGCTCGCATCGCGCTCGGATCCGGCGGGTTGTTCGGCGTCGGCCTCGGTGCGAGCCGCCAGAAGTGGATGTACATCCCGAACGCTCACACGGACTTCATCTTCGCGATCATCGGCGAGGAGCTCGGCTTGCTCGGCGCCTTCATGGTCATCGCGCTGTTCGGCATGCTCGCGTACGCGGGTATCCGCGCGGCGAGGCGCGCGCCCGACGCGTTCGGTCGGATCGCCGCCGGTGCGATCACGGCGTGGATCGTCGGGCAGTCGGTGGTCAACATGGGCGCGGTGACGGGCTTGCTTCCGATCACCGGCGTCCCGCTGCCGCTCGTCTCGTTCGGCGGGTCGTCTCTTCTCATCACGCTGCTTGCGATCGGCATCATGTTGAACATCGGGCGGCAGGAGGCCTGGCCACCACAGGCTCCGGCAGTAGACACGACGTCGCCGAGCCGTACGCGCGCGCGATGATCTCGGTAGTGATCGCGGCCGGCGGGACGGGAGGTCATCTCGTTCCCGCGCTGGCGATCGCCGAAGCGGTCGAGCGGATCGACCCGGCCGCACGGATCTCATTCGTCGGGGTCGGCCGTTCTCTCGAAGCGTCCCTCCTTCCCGGCTATCGCACCCACACCACGAACGTGAAGCCATTCCGCCGCGACCTTCGCGGCGTCCTCGCGCCGCTGTCGCTGGTTCCCGCGACGAGCCGCGCGCGCGCGATCCTGCGTGAGGAGCGTGCGAGCGTCGTCGTCGGCATGGGTGGGTACGCGAGCGTTCCGGTCGTCGCCGCTGCGCGGCTCGGCGGGATCGCATCGGTGGTGCACGAGGCGAACGCGGTCCCCGGGCTCGGCAACGAGGTGTGCGCGCTGTTCACCTCGAACGTCGCCGTATCGTTCGAGGCGGCGCAGGCTGCGTTCCGGCGCCGGCGGCCGCGCCTGATCGGTGTCCCTCTTCGCCGCTCCATCGCGACGCTCGACCGTGACGCGGCGCGTGCCGACGCGGTGCGCGCGTTCGATCTAGACCCGAACGCGCGCACGATCCTCGTGCTCGGCGGAAGCCTCGGCGCGGCCCGTGTCAACGCGGCCGTGGGCGACCTCGCGTCGCGATGGTCGAGCCGCTCCGACGTGCAGCTGCTGTGGAGCACGGGTGCCGCACACGCGACGACCGTTACCGTGCCGTCCGGGGTCCTACGCGTGCGGACGCATCCGTTCATCGAACGCATGGATCTCGCGTATGCCGCCGCCGACGTCGTCGTCGCGCGCGGAGGAGCCTCGACGATCGCCGAGCTCGCCGCCGTCGGTCTCCCGTCGGTCATCGTTCCGCTCCCGATCGCGCGGCGGAAAGAGCAGCATGCGAACGCGCGCGCGCTCGCCGCTTCGGGCGGCGCGGTCGTGATCGAGGATGGCGACGCGACCGGCGAGCGTCTCGACGACACGCTCGGCAGGTTGTTCGGCGATCGCGGGCGGCTCGACGAGATGGCGGCCGGCGCGCGACGGGTCGCTCGCCCGCATGCTGCCGACGAGATGGCGGAGTGGATCCTTGCGCTCGGGAAAGGAGCGGCGTGAGCGATCGGCCCGGCCAGAACGGCGGGCGAGCGAAGAGCCCGTCCGCGCTCGACGACCTCGCCCCGCTCCATCTGATCGGGATCGGCGGCGCCGGCATGAGCGCGATCGCTCGCGTGTTGCTGGCGCGCGGCGTCGCCGTGTCCGGCTCCGACATGAAAGACACTCCCGGTCTCGCAGCGCTCCGCGCGCTCGGCGCGCGCGTCTTCGTCGGCCACGACGAGGCCAGCGTCGACGGCGCCGCAGCCGTCGTCGTCTCGTCGGCGATCCGGGAGACGAACCCCGAATTGGTCGCAGCGCGAGCGCTCGGGCTACCGGTCATGCATCGCGCGCAGATCCTTTCCATGTTGATGCGGGAGCGCCGCGGGGTCGCCGTCACGGGTACGCACGGCAAGACCACGACGACATCGATGATCTCGCTCGTGTTCGAGCGCGCCGGTCTCGACCCGTCGTTCTTGATCGGAGGTGACCTGAACGAGCGCGGAACGAACGCGCACAGCGGGACTGGGGAGTGGCTGATCGCGGAAGCAGACGAGAGCGACGGCTCATTCCTGTGGCTCGGGCCGGAGATCGCCGTTATCACGAACATCGAAGCGGAACATCTCGATCATTATCGGGACGAGGCCGAAGTGCGGGATACGTTCCTCGCCTTCACCGAGAACGTTTTGCCGGACGGAACGGTCGTCATGTGCGCAGATGATCCCGGCGTGCAGGCGGTCCTGCCGCAGGTTCGCCGCGGCGTCGTCACGTACGGTCTCGACGCGGGCGAGTGGCGCGCGGTCCGTGAAGCGCGTGAGGGCGGACAGCGGCTCGACGTTACCTTCCACGGCCGCTCGATGGGATCGGCCACCCTGTCGGTGCCCGGCGCGCACAACGCGCGCAACGCGCTCGCGGCGTTCGCGACTGCGGCGACCGCGGGCATCCCCTTCGAGCGCGCGGCGATCGCCCTCGCGTCCTTCCAAGGCGTCCAACGACGGTTCCAGCTCCGCGGCCTCGTCGACGGCGTCACCGTGGTCGACGACTATGCGCACAACCCGACGAAGGTGCGTGCGGCGCTCGATGCGGCGCGCGAGCAGCGGCCGGGACGCGTCGTCGCCGTGTTCCAGCCGCACCTGTACTCGCGAACGCAGTTCTTCGCCCGGCAACTCGGGGCGGCGCTCGCTACTGCAGACGTCGTGGTGGTGACCGACGTCTACGGCGCGCGCGAAGATCCGATCCCAGGCGTCACCGGCAAGCTCGTCGTCGACGGTGTGCTCGAGAAGACGCCTCGTAAGCGCGTCGCCTACATCCCGAAGCGGACCGAAGTCGCCGCATACGTCGCGTCGGTCGCGCGCGCCGGTGACTTCGTGCTGACGATCGGCGCCGGTGACGTCACGATGCTGGGGGACGAGATCGTCCGGTTGATCGGTGCGGCCACGTCGCGGAGAGCAGGATGAGCGCGATCGTCGAAGCCGCCGAGATCCTGGCGCAGCGCGCGCACGGACGCGTCGCGCAGGACGCGCCGCTCGCGGCGCTGACGTCCTACCGGCTCGGCGGCCCTGCGGGTGTGCTGCTCGAAGCCGCTGCGGAAGACGATCTTGCGGCGCTCGCCGACGCGGTGCGCGCGACGCGTCTCCCGGTCCTCGTCGTGGGTCGGGGATCCAACATGCTCATCTCCGACCGCGGGTACGAGGGGATCGCCGTACGGCTCGGCGCCGGATTCCGGTGGAACAGGGTCGAAGGAACGAGGATCCACGCAGGCGCTGCGATGCCGCTTCCGTCGCTCGCGATGCTCGCGCTCCAGAACCAGCTGACCGGGTTCGAGTTTTCGGTCGCGATCCCCGCATCGCTCGGCGGGGCCGTCCGGATGAACGCCGGTGCGCACGGCCACGAGATCGCGGAGGTTCTGGACCGGGCGCGCGTCTTCAGGATCGACACCGGCGCGACGGAACAGGTGACGGCGTCCGACGCGGGGTTCTCGTATCGAACGTCGTCCCTGCCGGCATCCTCGATCGTGACGTCGGCGAGCCTCCTGCTCCGCCGCGGCGAGCCTTCGGCCATCACCGCGCTCATGGATGAAGCGAAGGAATGGCGGCGTTCGACGCAACCGATCAACCTTCCGAACGGAGGGAGCGTCTTCAAGAATCCGCCGGGAGACTTCGCAGCGCGACTCGTGGACGAGGTGTGCGGCAAAGGAACGGCCGTGGGCGGCGCGCGCATCTCGGACGTCCATGCGAACTTCATCGTCGCCGAGCCCACCGCGCGCGCGAGCGACGTGTACCGCTTGATCCGCATGATCCAAGACAGGGTGCGCGATGCGACCGGAGTGACGCTCGAGCCCGAGCTGAAACTGATCGGAGATTTCGAGGAGGATGAAGATGTCCCGACGTAGCCGCAACCGTAAACGGCTGCCGGTCCGTGCGATCATCGCGCTCGTGGTGATCGCAGGGGCCGCCTTCGGCGCCTACCAGCTCACCGGCTCGCGTCTGTTCGCGTTGAGTGGGATCGACGTCGTCGGCGCGAGCGCGAAGGATGCCGTTATCGCGGCGAGCGGCTTGCACCCGGGACAAAGCGTGATGCATCTGGATCTCGATGCGGTCGCCTCTCGGATCGAAGCGTTACCGGACGTCGCTTCCGCTCGAGTCGAGCGCGTCGGTTCGGTGCGTGTTCGCATCACGGTCGTCGAGCGTGTCGCGGCGCTCGAGCTCTCGAGCGGCGCGCGTCAGTGGTTCGTCGACGGCGACGGCATCCCGGTCGACGCTCCGCCCACGCGCAGAGTGCCCGTCGTGCGCGCCCCCGCCTTCGACGAGAACAAGATCGCGCCGGAGTTCGTCGGATCAGTGCTCTCGTTATGGCGCGCGCTTCCCGCCGAGCTTCGCGCGCGTATCGACGCATTCGAGCCGGACGAGAGCGGCATCGCGTTCACGTTGTCGAACGGCACGCGCGTGCTCCTCGGCGGCCCCAACCGCCTCCAAGACAAGCTCGAAGCCCTCGACGCCGTGTCTGCGCGCGTCGTTCGAGCCGGGAAGCGACTTCTCTCGGTTGACCTGCGCGCGCCGAATCATCCGACGGCACGTCTCGGCTGAGCGAAAACGGCTGGAAACCCGCAGGTTTTCGTCTTGACTCGTGGTCGAGGTCTGTGTACATTCTCGACCGTCAGATGAGGTTTACATAATACTAAAGCTCGACTAGAGATTTAGCACCTCACCTGACCTGCAGTGACAACCCAATACCCCTTCCAAGCGCGTCTTCCCCAACGCACACGGAGGAACCCTTAACCGGGCCTTCAGCCGCGTGCGTGCGCGCTTCACGGATTCCGTGAGTGCGGCAGCCGGCTTCCGGCTGCTTGGACGTGACGTTGATTCGGCTCTGCGAACGAGCCGGGAGGAGGGGTTCGAATGGCAGCGACGCCCCAGAACTATCTGGCGGTGATCAAGGTCGTCGGCATCGGCGGTGGCGGTGTGAACGC
>JBHELL010000070.1:0-2790 GCA_046263075.1 Actinomycetota bacterium
TCCCGGTGCCGTGCGCGAGCTGGATCTTTCACGTGTGGTCCGCGCGTGCGCGAAACGCAGCGGCCGCATGATGGCGGTGGAAACGCACGGGGCTGTGCCGCTCTGCGCGCACGCAGGCATCGTCGAGCAAGCGATCGCAAGCGCGATGGCGCTCGCGCATCGCATCGCAGACGCGCCCGTGCGCGCGCGGGCCGAACGCCGGAACGGCGGCGGTACGGTCAAGATCACGACGGCCAGTGAGGAAATCATCCCCGCGAACGACGAGCGGGTCGCGCTCTTGCACCGCATGGTCCGCGCCGAAGGCGGGCGCTTCGTGATCGAGCGAAGCGACGACGGCACGGTCACGCTGCACCTCACCTTCTACTCGCGCGCCTGACGCGCAGGGGCGATCAGAGCTCGAGCAGGTTCTCCAAGCCGACCGTCAGGCCGGGGTGCTCGCGGATCTTCTTGACCGCCAGCAGCACGCCCGGCATGAAGCTCGCCCGGTCGTACGAATCGTGGCGGATCGTCAGCGACTGACCCGGTCCGCTCAACAACACCTCTTGATGCGCCACGAGACCGGGGAGCCGTACCGAATGGATGGGGATTCCCTCGACGCTTGCACCGCGCGCGCCGGACACACTCTCCGTCGAGACGACCTTCGGTTCGTACGCCGAGCCGCGTGCGGCCGCGATCTCTTCCGCAGTTCGAAGCGAGGTGCCACTCGGCGCGTCGGCTTTCCCGTCGTGATGAAGCTCGACGATCTCGACGGCGGGCAGGAACCGCGACGCTTGCGCGGAGAATCGCATCATCAGCACGGCACCTATCGCGAAGTTCGGCGCGACGAAGACATTCGATTCATTGCCTTCGTCGTCGATCATCGCGCGGACCTTGTCCAGGTCCGACGCCGACAAACCGGTCGTACCGACGACGACGTCCACTGCGTGCTCAACGCACCACCGGACGTTGTCCATCACCGAGCCGGGATGCGTGAAGTCCACCGCGACGTCGGCTTCGGCCTGCGAGAGCACCTCGATGTCCTCGTGCACCCTGATGCCGATCGATTGGTCGATCTCGCCGTTCGCGCGCGGATCGACCGCCGCGACGAGCACGGTCTCGCTATCGGCGTTGACGGCGTTGCAAACCGCGCGACCCATGTTGCCGAGCGCACCGAGAACGCCCACCCTGATCACGCCGCCGCTCCTACGAAATCGCGCACGTCCCCTTCCGACACCGGGCCGAGCAACGCAAGCGACCACGGCGTGCCGAGCACCTCGTGCGCTATCGCGCGTACGTCGTCGAGAGTGACGGCTTCGACGCGCGCGATCATCTCCTCCGCCGTCGGCACTTCGCCCAGCAACAGCTCACTCTTGCCGAGGTGGGACATGCGCGCGCCCGGATCGTCGAGCGACAGCAGCAACGACCCCCGTAGGTGGCCGACCGCGCGATCGCGTTCGGCCTGCGTGATGCCATCGCGCAGGATGAGCTCGCTCTGCTCGCGGACGATCGACAGGACCTCGCGGAGTCGTTCGGGTGAGCAGCCCGCATAAACCGTGAACGTCCCCGTGTCTGCGAGCATGCTCGACCCCGACCAGATCGAGTAAACGAGCCCGCGCTTCTCGCGGACCTCTTGCGACAGCCGCGAGGACATCCCGCCTCCGAACGCGACGTTCAGCACCTCGAGCGCCCACCGTCGCGGGTCTCCCCGCGCGATGCCGGCGCCGCCGAAGACGACATGGGCTTGCTCGATGTCACGCTCCCGGACGCCGAGCGCGCCGCTTACCACAACGGGATGCGCGCGCACGGCCGCACCACGACCCACGCCGTCGTCGCCGAACGCGCGCGCGACCAGCTCGACGAACGATCCATGATCGACGTCGCCGGCCGCCGTCACGACGAGCTCGCTCGAAGGGAACCGCGACCCGTAATGAGACGCGATCCGCTCGACGGGCATGCCTTCGATCGAGCCGTGTGTGCCTTGCACCGGACGGCCGAGCGGATCGCCGGCCCACACCAGCTCGCCGAAGACGTCGAACACGTGGTCGTCGGGTGTGTCTTCGTGCATCGCGATCTCCTCGAGCACCACGGTTCGCTCGGACTCGACGTCGTCACCGTCGAGCCTGGCGTTCGAGATGATGTCTGCAGTCACGTCGACGCACAACGGCAGGTCTGCACCCAGGGCGCGCGAGTGGAAGCAGATGAACTCTTTCGTGGTGAACGCGTTGATGTCGCCGCCGATCGCGTCGAACTCCTCTGCGATCTGTAGGGCCGAGCGCGCCGGTGTGCCCTTGAACACCAGGTGTTCGAGGAAATGCGTCACGCCGGCGACGTCGGGAGACTCGTCGCGAGATCCCGTGCCGAGCCACGCTCCGACGCTCACCGAATGTTGCCCGGGGACGATCTCGGACAACACGCGGATCCCAGATGGAAGAACCGTGCGCTCGTAGCTCACGCGGTGATGTTATTCGGTTGCGTTGCCGCCCGAGCCGCCTTCGGCGCCCTGCTCCGCGCGCGGTTCTCGATCGCGCCGCTCCCGGCGGTCCCCGCGATCACGGCGCGGGCCGCGATCTCCGCGGTCACCGCGATGGCCGCGGTCGCCGCCTTCGCGCGGCGGACGCTCGGCGCGCTCCGGGCCGTCGTACCGCTCACCCGTCTCCGGGTTGATCGGCGACAACGAGATCTTGCCGAGTGCCTCGTCCACCTTCTGCACCTCGACGTCGATCGTGCCGCCGATCTTGAATTGCGGCTCGATCTTCTCGATGCGCTGGCCGAGCCCGAGCTTGGAGATGTGCACGAGGCCATCCTTCGACG
>JBHELL010000071.1:0-5099 GCA_046263075.1 Actinomycetota bacterium
TGAAGGAAGTACGGGTCATCTCCCTCCGTCCCTCGGCTGTACATATGCCCGTGGATGAGCCCTCGGAACGGCGATTGCCGTTTCATCCAGATTTCCTTTTGGCCGGAAGCCGCGACGCGGGACACATGGTGTTCACCGGACACTCTCCGCAGTTGGGCGCGCGCGCGATGCACACAGCTCGGCCGTGATCGATCAGCAGATGCGTGACCTTGAACCACCGGGACCTCGGGAGCAGGTCCATGAGATCGCGCTCGACCTTCAGCGCATCCGGGGCGTGATCGCTGAACCCCAGACGCCAGGACAGACGAAGCACGTGGGTGTCGACGGCGATCCCAACGTTGATGTCGAAGGCGTTCGAAAGCACGACGTTGGCAGTCTTGCGCGCGACGCCCGGTAGACGGAGCATCTCTTCCATCGTGCGCGGCACCTCGCCGTCGAACTCTTCGATCAGCACTTTGCAGAGCCCGCGGATCGACTTGGCTTTCTGGTTGAAGAAACCGGACTGCTTGATGTCCGTCTCGAGCTCGCCCGGTTTCGACGCGAGGTAGTCCTGCGGCTTCCTGTACTTCGCGAAGAGGCTCGGCGTGATCTTGTTCACCATCGCGTCCGTCGATTGCGCGGACAAGACGGTGGCGACGAGCAGCTCGAACGCGCTCGAATGATCGAGCGCCGTCTTCGTGTCCGGGTAGGTCCGGTCGAGGATGCGCAGCACCTTCTGCGCGCGCTTGCGCTTGTCGGCGAACGATTCCCTATCGATCCACGGCGCGCGCGGATCCTTCGTCTTACCGGCCACGCCTCACGACGCTAACACCGTCGCGATGCGCTCGCGCCACTGACCGGCATCGCCGAGGAAGAGCTCACAGAACTTTCCGCGGCGGTAGAAGAGATGCAGATCGTGCTCCCACGTGAATCCGATCCCGCCGTGCACCTGGATCGAGTCGTTCGTCGCGATGCGCACGGCGTCGGACGCCGCGGCTTTCGCGCTCGCCGCTGCGAGGTGCGCATCCGGTGCGCCTTCCTCGAGCGCCCACGCCGCGTAGTAGGTGTGGCTCCGCGCCGTTTCGGTGACGAGAAGCATGTCTGCGCACCGGTGCGAGATCGCTTGGAACGACCCGATCGGTCGATCGAACTGCGTGCGATCCTTCGCGTAGGCGACCGCGCGCTCGAGCGCAGCGGTGGCGACGCCGACCGCTTCGGCCGACAGCACGACAGCAGCGCGATCCAGCCCGCGTTCGACGGCGTTCCACGCGTCGCCTTCCGAGCCGAGCAAGGCATCAGCGGGAAGCTCGACGCCGCCGAGCTTCACGTCCGCGAGCCGGCGTCCACCGTCGAGGGACGGTTGCGGCTTCGGCTTGCGCTTCAGCGCCGGCGCAGGCACGAGGAATGCGGACACGCCCTCGCGCGGGTCGCGCGCGCGCGCCGTCCGTGCGAGCACGACGAAGACATCCGCGAGGTGCGCTTCGGGCGCCAGTGAGCCCGTTCCGGAGAGCTGCCACGATCCCGACGGCCCGCGCGTCGCCTTCACAGAAACACCGGACGCGTCGAAGCGCCCATCCTTCTCGCCCAGCACGACGGTGGCTTTGATCTCACCGGCCGCGACCTGCTTCAAGAACTGGTCGCGGTTCGCACCTTCGAACTGCGTGACGATCTGCGCAGCCAAGCCGACCGTCGCGTAGAACGGAACGGGAGCGATCCCGCGCCCGAGCTCTTCGCTCAGGATGCACAGCTCGATGAGCCCCATGCCGAGCCCGCCGTGCGACTCGTCGATGGCGATGCCGGTCCACCCGAGCTCGGCGATGGTCTTCCACAGGCTCGCGTCGGTGCCGTCCTTCGACTTCTCGAGCGCCTTCCGGTAGCGCGCCACGGACGTTTCCTTCTCGAGAACCTCGCGCACGGACTGCCGCAGGGTCTCTTGATCTTGACTGAGTCCGAAGTCCATGTCGCAGTCTCCTTAGTGTGCCTCGGCGGTGGACCAGCGGTGCTTGGGGAGCCCCAAGACGCGCTCGGCGATGATGTTGCGCAGGATCTCGCTCGTTCCCGCTTCGATCGTGTGAGCGCGCGCGCGCAGGTGCATGTGCTGCCACCGGTGCAGCTCGGGCAGGGTCTTCGAATCGAGGAGCAAGCCCGACGGACCGAGGATCTCGAGCGCGAGATCACCCATCCGCTTCACGGACTCGGACCACAACAGCTTGCCGAGCGAACCTTCGGGTCCGGGAACTCCCGTCCGCATGATCGCGGAAAGCGCGCGGTAGTTGTTGAGCCGCATCGCTTCGACCTCGATGTGCATCTGCGCGATGCGCTGACGCACTACGGCATCCTCGATCGCCGGCTTGCCGTTGCGCTTGAGCTTCTTGGCGAGCTCGATCAGCTCGTCCAGCGCGATCCGCGCTTGCACGGACAACGCGAAGCCGAGAGTGCCGCGCTCGTGCATCAACGTCGTCATCGCGATCCGCCAGCCGTCACCGGGCTTGCCGAGCATGTTCTCCTTCGGCACCCGCACGTTCGTGAAGAACATCTCGTTGAACTCCGGCGTGCCGGTGATCTGTACGAGCGGCCGCACCTCGATGCCCGGCGAGTGCATGTCGACGAGGAAATACGACAACCCTTGATGCTTCGGCGCGGTGGGATCGGTTCGCGCGACGAAGATGCACCAGCCGGCGATGTGCGCGAGCGTCGTCCAGACCTTCTGGCCGTTGATGATGTAACTGTCGCCGTCTTCGATCGCGCTCGACTTCGCCGCTGCGAGGTCGCTTCCGGCGCCGGGTTCGGAGAATCCCTGACACCAGATCTCGTCGGCGGACAGGATCTTCGGCAAGTAGCGCTGCTTCTGCTCTTCCGTGCCGTGCACCATGATCGTCGGCCCGGCCATGCCGATGCCGATCACGTTGATCGGCGAGGGTGCCTTCGCGCGCGCCATCTCTTGATAGAAGATCGCCTGCTCGATCAGCGAGGCGCCGCGGCCGCCGTACTGCTTCGGCCATGCGACGCCGGCCCAGCCGCCCTCGTTGAGCTTCGCCTGCCACGAACGGCGCGCTTCGACGCGTTCCTCTTCGGGGCCGACGGAGAGCTCGCCTTGCTCCTCTTGCGAAGGCAGATTCGATTCGAGCCACTCGCGGATCTCTTTGCGGAACGCTGCCTCTTCGGGGGTATCGCGGAAGTCCATTGAGCCTCCAGAGGTGAGTTACCGGCAGGTAACTTCGGCTGGCCGAGTCTATCTCCCTGGCCGCGCGACACGCCATGCTGCGTGATTCGGACAATCCGGCAGAATCGGCAAAAGGTGGAACAGAGGGGTTTTGCGGCAGAGTGCGATGAATAGAATCAGCGGGAATGAACGGCAAACGCGGAAGAAAGAGCACCCCGACCCTCGAAGCCGTTCTCGGAGCGCTGGTGCCGCCCGGTCGCGTCGCCCCGGGCCAGATCCTGTCGGGACTCGTCGAGGTGATGGAGTCGCGCCGCTACTTCGCCGGCCACGGCGTCCCCTCGGTCCCGACCCGCTACGTCGTCGGGCTGCATCCGGCAGATCGTGCCGCGTTCACCCCGCTGATCGAAGAGCGTCTTGCGCGCGCGCTGACGAACTACGCCGAGCGCTCGGGCTTCCTCATCGTCGGCGATCTGACCGTCGAGCTCGAACCGGACCACGACACGGTGCACGGCCGCCCGGTCTTTTGGGCTGGCTTCTCCGATGACGACTTGCTCGTCCTGTCGAGCCCGCGCGCGGCGGCAAGCGTCTTCGCCGGGCGCTGACGACGCCGCACGTCCCCTGACCAAACGGCGCGCGAACGCGCCTTAGACTGCGGCGGTGGACGTCGACCTCATCGCGCGCTGCCGCACCCACGACCGATCCGCCTTCGCGGGGCTCGTCGATCTGTGGAACGAGCAAGCGCTGAAGGTCGCGTTGCGCGCGACGAACGGAGACCAGCCTGCAGCGCTCGGCGCGGTGCGCGACGGGCTCATCCGCGCGTGGCGCGAGCTCCCTTCGACGCATTCGCAGCGTCCGCTCCGGCCGTGGCTCCTCGGCATCATCTCGCGCACGGCAGCGGGTCCGGGCGACCCGTCAGACGCCAATATCGGAGCGATCGTGCGCGCGCGCGGCGACGCGCAAGCGGATGCCGCGATCCGCGCGCTGCTCGACCAAGCTCCCGCCGTCCATCTCGGCGGCGCGTTCTACGAAGACGAGATCGCGCCCCGGCTCGGCGACGTCGCGGCGATCGAAGTCCGGCGGCTCGTCGGCGGATCGCCGGCCGAGGTGTGGGAGACGATCGTGGATCCTGCGTCGGTCGGAGCCTGGAGCGGTGTCGACGGCGCGCGCATCAGGCCGAACGGCCCGCTGCAACGTGGTTCCCGCATTACGGGGCGCGGCCGGCTCGCCGAGCGACGGAGCGCGTCCATCGAGATCCTCGTGACGCGCGCGGAGACGGCGTCGGTGTTCGCGTGGGCCGCGCGCGCGCGCCTCGCTTCCCTGCCGCGCGCGATCGAGCTGCACCGAGTGATCGACCTCGTCCCGCGCGCCGAAGGATGTGAGGTGCGTGCGCGGCTGCTCGGCGTCGCATTTCCTCCGGGTGTCGCAGGACGCGCGCTGCACGCCGCATACCGGCGCGTCGAGCCGGGGATGCACGCGTCCATGCTGCACGACGTCGAGCGCCTCGCCACGCTGATCGAGCGGCGCGCGCACAAAGCCTGAGCCGTTAGGATTCGCGTGCGATGGCGGGCATCCCGAGGTGCGATCTGTGCGGCAGCGAGAAGCGACAACGCGGCCGGTACGCGGACTGGACGTGCGAGTGCTGTGACGAGAGCGCGCGCTGCCCACACGTCTCCGGCCTCAAGCGCATGATGCGCAAGTTCGGCGGCCGCAAGGTCTAGATGGACCTCGCAGGAGCGACCGCCAGCGACATCGCGCGCGCCGTAGGCGCGCGCGAGATCTCACCCGTCGAAGTGGTCGAGGCGACGTTCGAGCGTATCGACCGGCTGAACCCGTCGGTGAACGCGTTCGCATGGTTGCGTGACGCGGGCGCGCGCGCCGACGCGAAACGGGCCGAAGCCGAACAGCGCGCGCGCCCGCTCGAAGGCGTCCCGTTCACAGTGAAAGATCTCACCGCGCT
>JBHELL010000072.1:0-6109 GCA_046263075.1 Actinomycetota bacterium
CGGTGGGCGCGCGCGGCTTTTCGGCTCAGGGTTCGGCAGGGTCGACGGCCGACCGGTGCAAGAAATACTTGAGCGGCACCTTCGAGAACTTCTCGGCGCCGCTGCGCGCGAGCGCGCTCATAGCCCACCACATCCCGAACCCCACCACGACAGGCAGGGCCACGGTCATTATCCGGAACGTCCACGTGATCCTGGTCACCGGCGTGTTGAACCACTTCGCAACAAGATCGTTCGAACCCGCGAGGGACAGCACCGTGTAGAACGACAACGCAGCAGCGCCGAGCGCCGTCCGCCCCGGCCGGTCGCGCGGTCGCTCGAGGAGATGATGCGAGCCGTAGTCACGCCTGCTGCGCGCGTCGATGAAGGGCCACGCGTACAACATGAAGAACGTGAGGCCCGGCAACAGCACCGCCGGGAAGAACGGGTTCGCGATCCGGTACGAGCCGATGTGTATCTCCCACGCCGGGAAGATGCGCAGCGCGCCTTCGGTCCATCCAAGGTACCAATCCGGTTGTGCCGGCGATGTGACCGCTTCCGGCCGGAAGGGGCCGTACAACCAGATAGGGTTGATCTGCACGAGCCCTCCGAGGGCGGTGAGCACAGCACCGACGCCTGCGAATAACCCGAGCGACTGTGCGGTGTAGGTCGGCCACAACACCGCGCCGTACACGTTGTCGTCGCGGCGTCCCGGCCCCGGGAACTGTGTGTGCTTCTGCCGCCAGATCAGTGCGAGATGGACGCCGAGCAAAGCCGTGATCGCGACGGGAACGATGAAGACGTGCGTCGTGAACAACCGGCTGATGATCTTGTCGGAAGGGAACTCTCCTCCGAAGATCAGGAACGCCAGCCACGTGCCGATAAGCGGGATCGACAATGCGATCGAATACGCGATCCGCAGGCCCGTACCTGATAGCAGGTCGTCGAGCAATGAATACCCCGTGAACCCGTTGAAGATCGCGAGCACGAGGAGCGTCAACCCGATCCACCAGTTGATCTCGCGCGGCTTCCGGAAGGCGCCGGTGAAGAAGATCCGACACAGGTGCAGCACGATGGCTGCGATGAACACGTTCGCCGCCCAATGATGCGTCTGACGCATGACGAGCCCCGCACGAACCGAGAAGCTGAGATCGATCGCCGAGCCGTACGCGGCCGACACGTGAACGCCGTGCAGGGGCTGGTACGGCCCGCCGTACACTTTGTCGACGAGGCTCGGGTTGAAGAAGTAAGCGAGGAAGATCCCCGTCGCGACGAGGACGATGAACGAGTACATGGCGATCTCGCCGAACAAGAAGGTCCAGTGATCGGGGAACACCTTGTTCAGCGACTCGTGGACGAAACCGGAGGCGCCGACGCGTTGGTCGATCCACCGCGCGAGCCTCTTGATCATCTCTTCTTGGCTCCGAACGCCCAGAACTCGGGACCGACGGGCTCGAGGAAATCGCTCGTCGCGATGATGAAACCGTCCCCGTCGACGCCGAGCGGCAACTGTGGCAGCGCGCGCGTCGCGGGGCCGCTCGTCGGGATCGCGCCGCGCGGGACATCGAACACCGATTGGTGGCATGGACAGAACAATTGCTGCGTCGCTGCTTGATACAGACCGACGGGACATCCCGCGTGGGTGCAGATCTTCGAGAAACCGAGGATGCCTTGAGCGGTCCAGTCGGCGCGCGCAGGGCTCGACAACGTCACGGCCGGATCCATCTTGATCAACAGCAGCTGCGAGTCCGCGGCGTCCGTGGCGCCTTCGGGGAACACCGTGACCACCGAGTTCACCGTCAGCGAATCGGCGCGCACGGGTTCCCCGTCCGGAGTTACCGCGCGGCGTCCCGGACGCCACGCCGTCACGTACAACGCCGAGCCCGGAGCGATCCCGCATGACCGGATCGGGAACAGGAACGCGAGCCCGAGCGCTCCGACGGCAGCGGTCAGCAGCCGGCCGAGGAAGCCGCGCCGTCCGATCTTCGATGCACCTTCGTGGAACGCTCCGGCGGCGACCGCGCGCTGGTGCGCCTCTTCCGGTGAGTCGAACGTGAACTCGCGCGGTTGCGCGTGCGGGGCGGTCGGCATCAACGTGTGCGCCCACACGATCAACCCCGCGCTGATCCCGCCGAGCGAAACGAACAACATCGCCCCTTCCAGCTGCGGGTTTCCGCCGAGCGCGTATGCCGTACCGAGAACAACGGACCCGGCGAAGCTCGCGAGGAAGGCGAAAGCGATCCAGACGACGCTGCGACGCTGCCTCGACGTCAGCTGTTCTCGTTCCTTGCCGAGCGAGCGCGCGACCGCCACGGCCAGCGCGCCGCCGAGGCTCACGAGGAAGCCGATCACGATGCGCGCCAGCGCGCGCTTGCGCCGCTCGGTCATGGTTCTTGCGCTTCCTCCTCCCCTTCTGAAACCGTCGTTCCGATCCAGCGCGCGACCAGCACGATCGCGCCCAGCCCGATCACCCAGGCCACGGCACCTTCGGCGACGGGCCCGATGCGACCGATGTCGGCGCCCCCTCGATTCTGTGGGTGCTGCAGATACAGCACATAGCGCACGATCGAGTCGAGCTCCTTGTCGCTGAACGTGTCGGTGCTGAAGACGGGCATCGTGCCGGGTCCCGTCTCCATCGCTTCTGCTATCTGCGTCGCGTTCGACCGACGCAGCGACGGCGCCTGATAATCGATCCGCGTCGAGCCGATGTTCTTCGGCTGTCCCGGCGCGAGAGCGCCGCCGATCCCGGCGACCGAGTGACATGCAGCGCAGTTCGCTTGGTATAGCGACTCGCCGAGCGCGAGGTCGCCGATCGACGGATCGACCATGGGGATCGGCGGTCCCTTGCCGCCGAGCGTCGACACGTACGCCACGATCTTCGCGACGTCTTCGCGCGAGAACGACGGCGTACCGCGAAGCACCTTGTCGTGCGGATCGACGATCGGCATCCGTCCCGTCCCGAGCATGAAGTCTGTGAGAGCCGGTCCGTTCCGGCCGGTGACGAGATCCGGGCCGCGCGGCGTTCCCTCGCCACGGTTGCCGTGACACCACGCGCAGTTGCGTTGGTACAGATCCGGGCCCGTCGAAGGCTGCGCATAAGACTGGACACCGCCCGGCTCGTAGCGCTTCGTGTGCGTGCCGAAGAAGCCGCACGCTCCGAGCACGAGCAGCACCGGCACGACAACGCCGAGCCGCTTCACGGCTCGATCACCGCGCGAAGCTGCGCGCGTTCTTGCGCCGGCGCGCGCGGCGCCTGCAAGTCGAGCTCGTTGAACCAGCGCACGAATAGCGCGCCAAACGCGATGAGGTAGATCAATGTCGACGGGACCCACATGATCACGCCGGCGAGCTGCTGGTCGAGGTGCGCGTCCAAGCCGAGGAACGCGGCACGTTGCGCGTACACGGGGTAGACGAGGTTGCCGAACGTCAATATCGCGCCGAGCCACCCCGTCAACAACATGGTCCCTGCCACGAGCAACAACGAGGGAACGTAGCGGATCCTTCGCCGCGGCCCCGTCCGGAGTATCCCTGCCCAGAACGCGAAGGCGACCGCGAAGAAGCATCCGTGCTCGAGCGCATGCACCTCCCCGTTCTGCACCGCGGCTTGATAGGGCCCCGGCAGATGCCAGATCCACAACACCCCCGTAAACACCAGCAGGATCACGAGCGGGTTGCGCAACACATGCAGCGCCGAGCGCGCGGGTTCCGCGGCCGCCACACGGGCGAAGACACGACGGACCCCCACGCTGAAGGCGAGCGCCATCACGAGGCCGGGACGCCCGGTCGCGATCAACGGTGCGGCGAGGAGCATCAGCACTTGGTGCTGGAGCATGTGAGCAGAGAACGTCACCGTCGACGCTGCGTGGAGCGGAGAGACGAGCGAGAGAAGCGCGACGGCGACACCGGCGAAGAACGAGGTTGCGCGCGCGCGCCCCACCGCGCGCATCCCGCCCGATCGCAACCCGAGCGCGTACACCGAGACCGCCCACACCGCCGGCGCGACGATGAGGGGGTCGAAGGTCCACCGCGACGCCACCGGGGAGGGGAACATGACCGACGCGATCACAGGGTCCCCTTGCACGGCGAGAGGAAGAACGGGGATGCGAACTTCATCACCGTGATCAGCAGGAAGAGCCCGCTGTCGAACATCCCCGCCACGGCGAGCCACCGCGCGCGCGCGCCTTCGGTGCGGTCGCTATGTCGAAGACGCCGGTAGCAGCGATACGACACGACGAACGCGAGCGCAGTGATGATCGTCGCGACGGCGTTGGTGATCTGGATGACAGACTCGATGCCGACGTTGAAGAACAGTCCACTCGCGCGCGCGCCCGGCGCGCAGACGACGGCCTCGTCGAGCCCGAAGTCGAGCAAGAGCTGCCCTGCCCACACGAGCGGCCCTGCCAGGACGCCGAACCACAGCAGGGACGACCCGAAGGTCTCCTGGTGGGTGATCACCTTTTGCTCTTCCATAGCGGTCCTAGATGAAGTGCGGCGAGAGAAAGACGGTTGCGAGCACGAACAACCACACGGTGTCGACGAAATGCCAGTACAACGCGAAGTTCTGCACGGTGATGTGGTGAAGCTCGTCGAAGGCGCCCTGCCAGGCACGGATCTGCACCCACACGCTCATCAGCAACCCGACGAGAAGGTGCAGGCCGTGCAATCCCGTCAAGCTGAAGTACAGCGTCCCGTACGCACCCGAGGACGGAGGGTGCTTGTGCAGTGCGTCGGGGTACTCGACGATCGATTGCAAGAGCAAGAACGTCAGGCCGAGCAGGAAGGACATCAGCAATCCGATGCGGAGCCTCGCCTGCTTGCCCTTGCGGATCGCATGGTCCGCCCAGTGCATCGGGATGCTCGACGTCCACAAGATCGCCGACATCACGAGCGCGAGATCGAGCTTCGGTTTCTCGATGCCGTCCGGCGGCCACACCGGGCCGTTGCGGAAACGCAGGTACCAGTAGCTCGCTATCAACAACGCGAACAGCGTCGCCTCCGTCGCGATGAACAAGACCATCCCCCACCAGCTCGGCGAACGAGGACCGGACGCCGTGTTCGGCAACACCTCTCCGGGTCGACCGGTCTCGACGAGCTCCATCACATCTCCTGCGTCTGCCCGCGGGGCCACAGCCACCCGACGATCGAGATCAGGCAAAACGCGCCCGACGCCACCGCCAGGACCGCGAGCTGTGCGAGCGCGGCGTACGAGAGAACCGTCAGACCCACCGTGAGCCATAGAGGCCACAGCGATTCCTTCGGAAGATCGATGACCGCTTCCGGTGTCGCGTCGAGCATCGACGTCGACAGGATGCGGTGACCGCTCGCGAGCGGACGTCCGCCCAGCTCCGGCGGTTGCGCGCCGTCACGAAGTTCGGGTTGGTCCCACACGGGATGGAGCCCGTGCACCTCGGGGATCGTTTCGAAGTCGTATTCGGGCGGCGGCGATGTGGTCGCCCACTCGAGCGTCTCGGCGTGCCACGGATCGTTGCCGGCATCTTGGCCGTGACGGCGCGCCCACGCCCAGTTGAACACCGTGACGAGGATGCCGGTTCCCATGAGGAAGGTGCCGATCGTCTCCCACAGGTTGTAGCCGTCCCAGCCGAGGCCCTGCTGATACGTGTAGATCCGTCGCGGCATGCCGAGCAAACCCAAGAGATGCATCGGGAAGAACGTCAGGTTGAATCCGATGAACATCAGCCAGAACGAAACCTTGCCCCAGCCGTCGTGTAGCAACTTCCCCCAGATCTTCGGGCCCCAGTAGTAGATCGCCGCGAACGCCGGGAAGATCGCGACACCCGCCATGATGTAGTGGAAGTGCGCGACGACGAAGTATGAATCCGTCGTCGCTTGATCGAACGGCACCGAGGCGAACATCACGCCGCTCACGCCTCCGATCACGAAGATCGCGAGGAACCCGAGGATGAACAACATCGGAGTTCGTAGGATCGGCTTTCCCGTGACGAGGGTCGCCAGCCACGCGAACACCTGGATACCGGACGGGATCGCGACGAGGAAGCTGGTCAATGAGATGAAGCTCACCGCCGTGGCCGGAAGGTCCGTCGCGAACATGTGATGGACCCACACGCCGAATCCGATGAAGGCGGTCGCCATCTCCGCGAGGACGACCCACGTG
>JBHELL010000073.1:0-4167 GCA_046263075.1 Actinomycetota bacterium
GAACGGACCTCCTTCGCCCTTCTTGCAGAAGCCGTAATCCTCGACCGTGATCAGCACCGTCGAAGTGAAACAATCGTAGAACTGCACGACGTCCACGTCGGCGGTGTCGATCCCGGCGAGCCGGAATGCCGTCTCTGCGGCGCGCGTGCCGGCGAAATGTGTGTAGTGCTGGGGATCGGACAGCGCTTCGAGGTTCGCCGCGACCCCGATCCCGCCGATGTACGCGGGAGCCGTCGCGCAGTCGCGCGCGCGCTCCGCAGTGGTCACGATCACTGCGACGGCTCCATCACCCCAGGGTCCGATCGCGCAGTCGCGCGCGCGGAGCGGCTCGGCGACGAATGGTGCGCTGAGGTATTCCTCCATCGTCATCGGATCCCGGTACAGAGCGGCAGGGTTGCGCGTCGCGTGATCTCGGATGGCGATCGCGACCGCGCCGAGCATCTCGTGCGTGACGCCGTAATCGTGCATGTATCGCTGAGCCGCCCGCGCTTCCATCACCGGGCCGCCTGCCACCCCGTACGCGATCTGGTCTGCGGCGATCTGGCCTTGTCCCATCTGCGCTTTCCCGAAAAGCATCGGGAAGCCGGTGCGACCGTTCTCGCCGTAGACGCAGACGGCGACCTCACAAAGACCCGCTGCGACGGCGAAGGCGGCTTCGGCCACGAGCGCGACCGGCGTCGCGCCGCCGATGGACTTCTGCGAGATGTAGTTCACGCGCAGGCCGAGCGCGCCGCCGAGCTGTTCCGCGTGCAGCAGCAGCGGTTCGGAGAACGGCGGCTGCGTCAGGAGGCCATCGATGTCGCTCTTGTTCAACCCCGCGTCGTCCAGAGCGCGCTTCACAGCTTCGGCCTGCAACGACCACGACGTGCGTCCGGGCAGTTTGCCGAACGCCGTAACGCCGACTCCTGCGATCGCGGCTCGATACGCAACGCTCATGGCCGCGAGTGTAGGTGCGCGCTACACCGGTGTCAGTTCCCTTGGGCGATGCCTGCGAGATCCTGCGCGCGCTCGCGGCTCAGCAACTGCTCGGCCGACAAGGAGGCGATCCCCACCGCTGCGAAGTCGGCGACCGAGCGATACATCAGGAACCGGGGAACCCACCGAGGACGGAACTTCTTGTTGAACCAATGGAGAGATTGCATCTGGAAATACGGCCCGATCTTCTTGATGAACCAGGCGCCGGCGGCACGCGACAGCGGCAGATCCTCCGCTTCGATCAACCCACGGAAGGCTGCGAAGTTCAACGAGACCTCCACGATGTCGTGCGCGCGCGCCCACTCGATGAGGTCGATGATCATGCGCTCGTTCAAACCGTTCGGCGAGTCGGTCGGATCGCGGCGCATGACGTCGAGCGACAGGACACGTCCGAGCTTGCACGGCACGTAACGCTGGAAGCCGCACGGCCGCCCGTTCGCGTCGCGCGCGATGATGACCGTGCAATCGGGTTCCTCACCGTTCAGGATCCCGCCGAGCGCCATCGAGAACCCACGTTCCGGCGCGCCCTTGCGGGCGCGATCGGCAACCTCTCGCAGGATCGCGCGATCGCTCTCCTGGATGTCCCCCTCGCGCACGACCTCGGTCGTGACGCCTTCGGAGTATGTGTGGCTCGCCGACTGGCGAACGTTGCGGAACTTGCGGCCCTCGAGGCTGAAGGTCGGGACGTCGATGATGGCTTCGTCGCCGAGGTACACCGATCTGAGGCCGGCACTCTCCCACAGCGGGACGTGCGTCTCGCGCGCGCCGAGGACGGCCGGTCGCCACCCGTGATCGTCGCATTGAGCGACGAACCGGGCGACGGCACTCGGGAACGAGGAGGGCTCGCCGATGGGATCGCCCGATGCCAAGCCGACGCCGTTGAAGTAGCGGTAGGCGACGGCGGCTCGCCCATCCGCGGAGAACACGTACCGCTTGTCTCGGCGCAGCGCGAAGAAGTCCAACGTGTCGCCGTCGGGACGCTGGATCATCTTCCTGATCCGCTCGCGTTCGGAGCTGAGCAGGTGTTGCCCGACCGCGGTATCCGCGACCGGCTTGAGGATCGCCGCAACGACGAGCCCGATGCTGATCCCGCCGAGCACCGTCAACGATGCCGGGAACCAGTGGCCGAAACGCCCGGTGATCTCATACGGCCCCTGGAGCCCGACGTTGCGACTGAAGATCTCACGGAGGACGCCGCTTGGGCTGAGCGATGGATGCACCGATCGATGACGCAGGACGAGGCCGATCACGCCGTACCCGAGGTCGAGGGCGACGATCGTCGGGATCACACCGGCGACGGTGCGCCATCGCGTGGATTCGTAGCCGATCGTGAACAAGCGCCGGTTCCAGACCAGAACGATCAGCAGGAACAGCGTGAATCCCGCCTCTTCGACGTCGAGCCCTTTGATCACATGTGCCGCCATCGTCAGCAGCAACAAGACGAGCGCGGCGCTGAACGCGATGCGCCGCCTCTGCATGATCCCGCGCCCGAGCAAGATCAAGATCACGCCGAGGATCGCCGCGGCGCCGGATGCGAACCGGCTGACGTACGGCGTGATGAATCCGCGCATGTCGGCGAGCCGCGAGCGGAGCTCGGGTGTGAGCGCCGAGCCGACGTCGAGCAGTCCCGCCGTCACGACGGCGAGTCCGAGGAGGCGTGCGCGCGTCTTCGGCTTCACAGGAACTACGCTACCGTCCCCGGATGCCGGTTGTCCCCACCGCGCGCGCGGGAATCAACCATGCGAATGAGGGAGGACGTATGAACACGAAGCGGCTCGGATCGAACGGTCCTGAGATATCGGTCATCGGCTACGGCGCATGGGAGCTCGGCGGAGCATGGGGAACGAATCCGCCCGAAGACGAGATGATCGGTGCCATCCGAGCCGGGTTCGACGCGGGGATCACATGGGTCGACACGGCCGAGGTCTACGGCAACGGCAGCTCGGAAGAGATCGTGTCGCGCGCGTTGGATGGATATCCCGACGTGCTGGTGTTCACCAAGGTTGCGCCGAAGCCGAACGGCAGCGGGTTCGACCGCGATGGTGTCCGCGCGGGGTGTGAAGCATCGCTGAAGCGACTCGGCAGAGACGTCGTCGACCTGTATCAGTGTCATTGGCCGGACGAGAACGTTCCCCTCGAAGAGACCTGGTCGGCGATGGCGCAGCTCGTCGACGACGGGCTCGTGCGGTGGATCGGCGTCTCGAACTTCAACGCCGAGCAGATCGAACGGTGCGAGAAGATCCGTCACGTCGACTCGTTGCAGCCGCAGTTCTCCATCCTTCATCGGGGCCCGGGCGACGAGCTCCTGCCGTTCTGCGCGCGCAACGGCACCGGCGTCATCGCGTACGGGCCGCTCGCGTTCGGGTTGCTGACGGGGGCCGTCACCATGGAGACAACGTTCGAAGACGGCGACTGGCGCGCGAACCTCGAGGGCAACGCGTGGAAGAACCTCTTCCAACCATCGGTCCGCGAGAAGCACCTGCAACTCGTCGGCGCGCTCCGGCCGATCGCCGATCGCAAGCAGGTCTCACTCGCCGAGCTGGCGCTCGCGTGGGTCTGGCATCAGCCGGGCGTCACGGGTGCGATCGCAGGAACGCGCCGCGCGTCCCACGTCCGTGACAACGCGAAGGCCGGCGACCTCGTCCTTTCCGAGCAAGATCTCGCTGAGATCGGCGAAGTGATCGCGCGCGCGGCGGTCACCGAATGAACCGAACCCAGATCGAGACGCCGACGACGGAGCTGATCGAGCGCGCGATCGACGCCGGCGACGCGGGTGAAGCCAAACGGCTCCTGCAGCACATGACGACCGACTGGATGCGCAACAAGGATCATTCGATCAACTGGATCACATCGCTGCTGTCGTTCATCGGCCGGCGGCTCGGCGAAGACGCCGTCGAGGAGGCCCTGCGCGATTTCGGAGAGCGGTTCCTGCGGGCGCGACGCGCGACGGCGGGCGAGCCTCCCGGCGCGCGCAAGGTTATGGAAGGCGTCGCCCGAGGCATGAAGGCGAACGGTGCCGAGGTTAGGTTCGAGGAGGACGCCGAGAAGTTCATCCTTTCGTTCAGGTGCGGGTCCGGCGGCAAGCTCATCGACGAAGGAGCGTATGGAGAGCCGAAGGGCTACCTCACGTTGAGGGACGCAGGACCGCGGACCTTCGGCCGCGACGAGCTGCCCGTGTACTGCGCGCACTGC
>JBHELL010000074.1:0-10250 GCA_046263075.1 Actinomycetota bacterium
GGTGAACGTCGACTGCCCCTCGTGTGGCGGGCGCGCGCGCCGAGAGACGGACACGATGGACGGCTTCGTCGATTCGTCGTGGTACTTCTTGCGGTTCGCGTCGCCCGAAACGGACCGCGCGTTCGACCCAAAGGTCGTCGAGCGGTGGTTGCCCGTCGATCAATATACGGGCGGGGCGGAGCACGCGGTCATGCATCTGTTGTACGCGCGGTTCTGGACGAAGGTTCTCTACGACATGGGGCTGCTCACGTTCACGGAGCCGTTCCCGAACCTGCTCAACCAAGGCATGGTTCTCGCAGGCTCGAAGAAGATGTCGAAGTCTCGGCCGGGCATGATCGTCGGGTTGATCGAGGCCATCGAAGCGTACGGCGCCGATGCCATCCGCGTTTCCGAGCTGTTCGCCGGACCCGTCGAGACCGACATCGACTGGGAGGATGTTTCGGTCGAAGGGAACAAGAAGTGGCTCGCGCGCGTGTGGCGGCTCGTCCTCGACAACGCAGCACGCATCACGAACGCCGCGGCTCCATCGGGCGCGTCGGCCTTGCGGCGTGCGACGCACCAGCGGCTCGTCACCGTCGCCGAGGACTTCGAACGTTTCCGGTTCAACACCGCGATCGCGAAACTGCACGAGCTGACGAACGCCATCGACTCAGCGGATGCATCCGATGAAGATAGAGCGGAAGCGATCGAGGCGTTGCTCATCATGCTGTCGCCGATCGCGCCGTTCATCACCGAGGAGCTCTGGCAGCGGCTCGGCCGCGGCGGTTCGATCCATCGAGCGTCCTGGCCGGTTGCCGACCAAGCGCTCACCGTCGTCGACACCGTAACCGCGGTGTTCCAGGTGAACGGCAAGGTACGCGATCGCGTCGAGGTTCCCGCAAACATCGACGAAGAGACGTTGCGCGCGCGCGCGCTCGAAGCGCCGAACGTCCGGCGTCACCTCGACGGCGCCGAGATCGCGAAGACGATCGTCGTTCCGCCGAAGCTCGTCAACGTCGTCACGAAGTAGCCATGAGCGGATCGCACGGTCTCTCGGCCGTCGCGGGGCCGGAAGGAACCAAAGAAGGGCTGCGCGCTATCCGCATCTCGGCGGTCGTTCTCGCGATCGCTGCAGTCACACAGCTCGTCGTGGTCGCGATCTCCGGCAGCGCCGGATTGCTCGCCGCCGCGCTCGACAACCTCGGCGACACGATCACGACGGTAGCCCTGGCGATCGCGTTCGTGGCTGCGCGCCGAGCCGCCGACAAGCGCTACACCTACGGATACGAACGGCTCGAAGATCTCGCGGGTGTCGGTGTCGTGCTCATCATCTGGGCGGGCGCAGGCATCGCGGCGTGGGAGTCCTACCGCAAGCTCACCGGTGATCACCACGTCGACCGCATCGCCGTCGCGATGGCCGTGGCGTTGATCGGCGCGCTCGCCAACGAGATCGTCGCGCGCTACAAGATGTCGGTCGGGAAGCGGATCAGCTCGGAGCCGTTGCGAGCCGACGGGCAACACGCGCGGACGGACGCGCTGGCGTCGATCGCAGCGTTCCTCGGTCTGCTCGGGGTGAAGCTCGGATGGCCCGAAGCCGACCCTGTGGCGGGGCTGGCGATCACGCTCGCGATCGTGTGGATCGCGTTCGACGCCTCACGGCACGTCCTCGCGCGGTTGCTCGACGCCGTCGACCCCAACATCGTCGAGCGCATCACACACGTGGTCGTCGAAACGGACGGCATCATGCAATGCGGGCGGATCCAAGCGCGCTGGGCAGGACGGTCGCTGTACGTCACGGTCACCGTCGCCGCCGACGGAGGGTTGACGCTGACGGAGTCGCACGCGGTCGCCGAGCGGCTCCACCACCGAATCATCCACGAGCTTCCCGGCGTCGCGCAGGTGGACGTCCACGTCGATCCGTTCGAGGTGAACGCGCGCGACGCGCATGCCGAGACGATCGACCATCCACCCGTTCCACCGGACGAAGCCGGGCATCCGCACTGATCGCTCGCGACTGGGCAGTTTTGCTCGTCCTGCCCGTTCGTGACTGAGGCCGTGCGCGCGCGTAGCGTCGCACGCCGCTATGGCGACGAACGAACCGTCGAGCCGAGAACCGCCGAACGCTGACTCCGGCGCGGGGCCGTCGCACCTCGACATCCGCGCTGCGTTGCGAGCGCGCGCGCGGGACACGATGCGGTTCCACCGTCGGGAAGCGATCGCGCTCGGCGTTCTCGCCTTGTTGATCCTCGGAGGAGCCGGGATCGCGTACGTGCGCGCGCAACCCGCACCGGCGGCGTCACTCGCGCCGTTGTCGAGCCCGACCGAGAGCGGCGGCGCCACGACGGGGCAGGTCGTCGTGTACATCGTCGGGGCCGTCGTCCATCCCGGGGTCTACACGTTCGACCCCGGCGCCCGCGTCCTGGATGCGTTGCGCGCCGCAGGAGGCTTCGCGAAGGACGCGGATCGCTTCGCGACGAACCTTGCGCGCGCGCTCGTCGACGGAGAGCAGATCGTCATCCCGCGCGTTGGTGAGGCGGCCGCAGCCGCCGCAGGGGGCGGGGGAGGGTCGGCGGGCGGCGGCTCGGCGGCCGGCGGCAAGGTCAACATCAACTCGGCGACGGTTTCCGACTTCGACTCGCTGCCGGGGATCGGGCCGGTGCTGGCGCAACGGATCTTCGACTACCGGACGCAGCATGGCCCCTTCCACGACATCCGCGACCTGATGAAGGTGTCGGGCATCGGACAACGCAAATTCGATTCGATCAAGGACTTCGTCACGGTATGAGCGCGCGTCTGTACGCAGTTGCCGGCGCGCTCGCGGCCGGAACGATCATCGCCGAGCTCGCGCGCCCACCGTGGTGGGTGCTCGTAGTGTGGCTCGCCGGGGGAGCTGCGCTGATCGCGCGACGCGCGACGCTCGCGGGTGTGCTCGCGCTCACGGTGGTGTGCTCCTGCGTGCTCACGACGATGCGACTCGCATCGCTCGACGGGGGCGCGCTCGCGACGGGCGCGCACCACGGCGCTGACGTGCGCGTCGACGGTGAGGTGCTCGGCGATCCGCAGGCCGACGCGACGTCGACGCGTTTCACGCTCGGCGCGCGCCGAGCCGAGATCGACGGCCGGCCGTTGCGTCTTCGCGAACGCGTGACGGTGACGGTGCGTCCACCCTCGACGGTCACGGCCGGTGACATCGTGCGGATCGACGGACGCCTCTCATCGCTCACGTTTCCCGGCGCGGATGCGCTCGCGCGCGCCGCTGCACGGCGCGCGCGCCACGACGGCATCAGCGCGCGCCTGTTCGCGCCTCCGGACGGTGTTGCCGTCATCGGCCGCTCGTCGAACCCGCTGTTGCGTGTGGCCGAGGTCGGCCGCGCCGCCGTGCGTCGTGCCGCGGCGCGGATGCCCGAACGCGAGGATGGGCTGCTGCGGGGGGTCACCATCGGAGACACCGAGCTGCTCGACCCGGTCGACGAAGCCGACTTCCGAGCGACCGGGCTATCGCACATCGTCGCCGTGAGCGGCGCGAACGTCGCGTACGTGCTCGCAGTCATCGCGTTCCTGCTGCGGTTCGCGCGCGCGGGCCGAAAGACGACGCTCGCCGTCATGGCCGTCGCCCTGCCCGCTTTCGTCGCGATCGCGCGGTTCGAGCCGAGCGTGATGCGCGCGGGGTTCATGACGGCGATCGGGCTCGGCGGGATCGCAGCCGGCGCCCGCCGCGAGGCGACGACGGCTCTCGCCGGCGCGGTGATCGTGATGCAGCTGGCCGACCCGTTCGTGATCTGGCAAGCAGGGTTTGAGCTGTCGGTGCTCGCGACGCTCGGGTTGCTGCTGATCTCGCCGCACGTCGCGGCGATGTTGCCGAGCGGCCGGCTCGCTGAGGCCGCCGCGGTAACGATCGGCGCGCAGCTCGCGGTCGCCCCTTTGATCGCGGCGAGCTTCCATCAGCTCTCGCTCATATCCGTTGCGGCCAATATCGCCGCGGTTCCTGCCGTTGCGCCTGCGACCGTTCTCGGGCTCGTCGGTGCTGCCGGTGAAACGATCTGGCACCCGCTCGGCGTGATCGCGATCGCGGCGCGACCGCCGATCGAATGGATGCTCTGGGTATCGCGCGCGCTCGCACAGGTTCCTCTCGCGTCGGTCCGCACCCCGGCCGGAGCCCTCGGGTTCATGTTCGTGGTTTTGCTGCTCTGGCTCGCGGTTGCGATCGCGCGCGGCAAACGGCTCCGGCTGCGCGCGACGACGTTCGCACTCGCGCTCGCTCTCGTCGCCACGGGGGGAGTGTGGACGCGCGCGATCGCGCCGGTGCGTGCAGGGCTCGTGCTCGCCATGTTCGACGTCGGGCAAGGGGACGCGTTCGTCGTCCGCACGGGGGGCAAGACGATGCTGATAGACGGTGGCCCCGATGCGCGCCACCTCATGCAGCTTCTCGTCACGCATCACATCGCGCGCGTCGATCTTCTGGTGATGACGCATCCGCACCTGGATCACATCGACGGGCTGGCCCGCGTTGCCGCGTCGTTCCCGCTCTCGCGCGCGCTCGATCCCTTCATCGACTCTTCGATCTCCTCGTACCGTCTCTACGAGTCGTCGCTCGCGCGCCGGCACATACCGCGCGATCGGGCGGCAGCCGGGATGCAGTACCGGCTCGGCGACGCCACGATCGACGTCTTGTGGCCGCGCGCGGTGCGCCTGACGGATACACCGGAGGACGTGAACAACAACTCGGTCGTCCTGCGGCTGCGGTACGGGTCGCAGACGATCTTGTTCGCCGGCGAGACACAGGAAGAGGCACAAACCGAGCTATTGAAGCGGCCGGATCTGCTGCGCGCGGACGTCGTGAAGGTGTCGCACCACGGCAGCAGACACATGGTGCCTGCGTTCTACGCCGCGACGCATGCGCGGTTGGCGTTGATCCCCGTCGGGCCGAACACCTTCGGGCATCCCTCCCCGCAGACGCTCGATGCCCTGATCGGGATGCGGGTCTGCCGCAGTGACCGCAACGGTGAAGTGACGGTGACGCTGGACGGGGTCGGGGGCATGCGCGTCGACGAGCAGCGCGCCGCATGAACGGACCGGCGCACGGCTGAACGGCACAACCGGCCGAAGCGGGTGCGCGACGCGGCCGCGCGCGGCAGGATATGCGGACGATGATCCGGTTCGGACGAGTTGCCGCAGCGTGCGTCGCGTTGCTCGCCGTGTTCGCCCCGGCGGGTGGCGCAACCGTGGGGATCGCTCCGGCGTGCGCCCGGGTCGGTGTCGTCCCCGGGATCGGTCGTGCCTGCCGGGCCGGGGGCGTGTGGGCGATGCAGCTGCCCGACGGAACCGTCCAGCTCACGCACGGGCTCGACGACGTGCGCGCGCTGTTCTACCGTCGCGCGAACCCGCTGAGCTTCCGGCAGCCTACATGCGTGTCCGACGTCGACAACCAGTTCCACGAAGAGGTGGTGTACGTCCGCGCGTCCGACGTCGCAGATCGGTACGCGCAGAAGCTCTACGACATACGCGCGATGATCCAAGCCGTGAACGGCTCCTTCATCCAAGAGACGAAGCCCTACCGCACGATCATGCAGATGCGCGTCGCGTGCGCGGCGGGCAAGACCTCCGTTGGCAACGTCGCGCTCGACCAGCCGGCGCGCGCCGTCGGGCTCGGTGCGATCGTGCAAGGCTTGCGGAGCCACGGGTACGTGAACCCGATGGCGAAGTATCTCGTCTTCTACGACAACGGCTCAGACAACGGGCTCGGCGGTGGAGCGACGTTCAACGTCGAAGAGGACGACCGCCTCGCTGCCGACAACCAGAACAACTACGGCCCAACCTATGCCGTGAACTTTGCGGTGCCGCTTTGGGCAGGGGGTGACGCCGTGTTCATGCACGAGTTCGCGCATACGCTCGGCGCCGTTCAATACACGGCGCCTGATTCGACGGGAACCGGGCACAACAACACCCATCACTGCACGGACGGTCTCGACGTCATGTGCTACCGCGACGGCGGCTCGCGGGCCACGTCGTACCGGTCGAGCTACTGCAACCCATCGCGCTTCGACTGCCGCCACAACGATTACTTCAGCCCGCGGCCTTCGCGCGCGAACTACCTCTCGTCGCATTGGAACCTCGCGAGCCCGCTGAACCGCTTCCTCCAGGGCTGCTACTACGGAACCGGGGTGATGACGGCCGGAGAGGGTGCGCTCGACATCGACGGGGTCACGTACAGGGACATCGCCATCTCGCAGAGGTGCGGCGGTGCATCTTTCGCCCTCGCGGGCGTCTTGCCGCGCGCGTCCGTGTTGAACCAGGTGGACACCGCGTTCGCGCAGATCGCGACTGTTGCGGGGCCGAGCCTGGATCCGTACTTCGTGCCGAGCGAGGCCGGCGCGCGCACGTACACATGGCAAACGTCGTCGCTGCGGCTGCTGCCGGTGCCCGACTTCGACGTCTGTTTCTATGCAGGCTCTCGCCGGCTCTCATGCTCGGCGCACGAGGGGACCGAGACGGGCACGATCCCGGGCGGCGTGACCAAGATCAGGATCAGGTTCGCTGCGGGCGCCGAAGGTCTCTTCGTCTTCAACGCCGTGTAGCCTTGCGTGCGTGAAACAGCTCACGCTGATCATCTCCGACAGCGAGTTCCTCGCGAGCCTGGAGCTCGACCGCGTGCGCGCGCAGTGGGTGAAGAAGGGGTACGCGGTCGAAGAGATCTCGACCGACGACACGCAGGCGTTGTTCTATGCGCTCGACACGCAATCGCTTTTCGGGGACGGCAGGTTCATCGTCGTTCGAGGGAGCGCGAAAGACCTCGACGCCCACGCCGAACGGATCGCCTCATGGGCCGACTCACCGCCGGCTGGCGTGGCCGCAGCTTTCGTGTTCGGCGGCGCTGCGAAGCTGAAGAAGGCGATCGGCGCGCGCGCCGACGTGATCGAGCCTGCCGCGCCGAAGCCGTGGGAGACCGCGGAGTGGCTCGTCCGTCACGTGAAAGGGCTCGGCCGGGTGATGTCGAAGGACGCGGCGACCGCTCTCGTGGAGGCCGTTGGGACGGATCTGCGCGAGCTCGCGACGGCGGCGGATCAGCTCACGATGGCGACGTCGGGCTCGATCGGCGTCGACACCGTCACGAAACTCTTCCGCGGGTTCGAAACCGCGCTCTACACGTTCCTCGAGTCGTTGTTGCAACGGGATCGCGGCGCGTCGCTCCGGCACCTCGCGGCGCTTACCCGTTCGGGTACGCATCCGCTCCAGATCGTGAACGCACTCGGGAACCAGCTGCGCGCGCTCGCCGCCGCGCGCGACGCCGGTCGCGTTCCCGCTGCGCAGCTCGCGCGCGAGCTCGACGTGTCCGTCGGGTATGCGAACCGAGCGCAGAAGTACGCGCGCAACTTCGACGCCGGTGAGGTTCGCCGTGCCTTCCGCTTGCTCGCCGACGCAGACCTCGCCCTCAAAGGGGGGCTCGGCATGGGCGAGGACAATCCGCCGGAGCTCGTGATGGAGCTGCTCGTCTCGGAGATCTGCGGCGACCGTCCCGCAGCGGCGGCGCCACGCCGTCGCTGATGCCGCTCATCCGTTTGGATTTTCGGAAATGGCCGGACTCGTCACACTGGCAGATCGACGTCGCCGAGATCGGGTTCGACGAGTACGGCGCGTGGTTCGCCTTGCTGCCGGGCATGACGGGCAAGAAGGGAGACGCGCCTCCCCGCACGTTTCAGCGCGCGGCGGTGTTCGTCGTGAGGGAGGGCGTGTGGTGGACGGCGAATTTCCGGACGCCGGCCGACGGGCACCGCGCGTACGTCGACATCATCACTCCGGCGACGCGCGCCGACCGACGCGTGACGATGATCGATCTCGACCTCGACGTCAGGTGGAACGAGGACGGCACCATCTCGGTCCTCGATGAGGACGAGTTCGCGGATCACCGCGCGCGTCTCGGCTATCCGGAGGATGTCGTCGCGAATGCCCGGCGCGCGTGCGCCGACGTACAGGAGATGGTGAAAGAACGCGTCGAACCGTTCGGCATCGTGTGGGAACGGTGGTTGGAGCGGCTCGTCGACGGAGAGTTCGAACGGGATTTCGCGTAGAGGAACTACGCAGCCGTGTTGAACAGCTTGCGGAGCCTGCTCTTGTGGTTCGCGGCGTTGTTCTTGTGGATCACGCCAGATGCGGCGGCCTTGTCGTACTCGCGGCAGGCGGCGAGCAGCGCTTTCTCCGCCGCCGCCCGGTCGCCGGTAGCGAGGGCTTCGCGGAAGCGGCGTGCCTGCGTCTTCAGGCGCGAACGCACGGCCTGATTGCGAACGCGCGCTTTCTCGTTCGTCAGGATCCGTTTCTTCTGACTCTTGATATTGGCCATGGCAGAACGGCGAGTGTACCAGGGGTATCCTTGCCCGGCGAACCCCTATGACTGCCCTCTCCAACATCCGCAACATCGTCATCGCCGCGCACATCGACCACGGGAAATCCACCCTGGCCGATCGGATCCTCGTCCTCTGCGGCGCCGTCGCCGAGCGAGAGATGCGCGATCAGTTCCTCGACCGCATGGATCTCGAGCGGGAGCGGGGGATCACCATCAAGGCTGCGGCCGTGCGGCTGAACTACACGGCGGCGGACGGCAACGACTACGTCATCAACCTCATCGATACGCCCGGACACGTCGACTTCACCTACGAGGTCTCGCGCGCGCTCGCAGCGTGCGAAGGCTGCGTGCTGCTCGTCGATGCCTCGCAGGGGATCGAGGCGCAGACGCTCGCGAACCTGCATCTCGCGATCGAAGCCGACCTCGAGATCATCCCCGTCGTCAACAAGATCGACTTGCCGGCGGCGCAGCCTGAACGCGTCGCGCTCGAGATCTCGCGGGTCATCGGATGCAGCGAGAACGACGTGCTGTTCGTCTCGGGGAAGACGGGATCCGGTGTGCGCGAGCTCCTCGAGGCGGTCGTCGCGCGCGTCCCCGCGCCGAAGGGCGATCCCGCAGCGCCGACGCGCGCGCTGATCTTCGACTCGACTTACGACGCGTACCGCGGTGTGATCTCCTACGTCCGCGTGGTCGACGGCGCGCTGCGGCGGCGCGCGCGCGTGCGCATGATGGCGACCAACGCCGAACACGAGATCGAGGAGATGGGCTTCCTCACGCCGGACCAGTCGCCCGCGGATTCGCTTTCGCCGGGAGAGGTCGGCTATCTGATCAGCGGCATCAAAGCGATCGGCGGCGCGAAAGTCGGAGACACCGTCACCGAATCGTCCAAGCGCGCGCCGCAACCCTTGCCCGGGTACCGCGAACCGAAGCCGATGGTGTACGCCGGTCTGTACCCGATCAGCGGAGACGATTACCCCGAGCTGCGCGACGCGCTGGAGAAACTGCAGTTGAACGATGCGGCTCTGACGTTCGAGCCCGAGACGTCGCGCGCGCTCGGCTTCGGGTTCCGCGTTGGGTTCCTCGGCTTACTCCATATGGAGATAACGCGTGAGCGGCTCGAGCGCGAGTTCGAGCTCTCGCTGGTGGCAACCGCGCCGAACGTGGCGTACCGGGTCACGCAAACCGACGGCGTGGAGATGGTGGTGCGCAATCCCTCCGAGATGCCCGATCCGACGACGATCGAACGGATCGAGGAGCCCCAGGTGTCGGTGCTCGTGCTCACACCGAAGGAATACGTCGGTTCGATCATGGAGCTTTGCCAATCACGCCGAGGCGTGCTCGACGGCATGCATTACATAGGCGAGGAGCGAGTCGAGATGCGGTACCGCATGCCGCTCGGCGAGATCATCTTCGACTTCTTCGACCAGCTCAAGTCGCGAACGCGCGGCTACGCGTCGCTCGACTACGAGCCGGCGGGCTACCAGCCGGCGCAGCTCGTCAAGGTCGACATCTTGTTGCACGGCGAGCCGGTGGATGCCTTCAGCTCGATCGTGCATCGCGACAAGGCCCAGTGGTACGGGCGTCAGATGACGGAGAAGCTCCGCGAGCTTATCCCGCGTCAGATGTTCGACGTTCCCGTGCAGGCTGCTATCGGGTCGCGTGTCATCGCGCGCGAGACGATCAAGGCGAAGCGCAAAGACGTTCTTGCCAAGTGCTACGGCGGCGACATCACGCGCAAACGGAAGCTGCTCGAGAAGCAGAAGGAAGGCAAGAAGCGCATGAAGCAGATCGGCAGCGTCGAGATCCCGCAGGAAGCATTCATCGCGGCGTTGCAGGTGGGCGAGGCGAAGCAGCAATGAGCGGCCTGTACGTGCATGTGCCGTTCTGTTCGGCGCTCTGTCCCTATTGCGCTTTCGCGGTCGTGGTCGGCCGA
>JBHELL010000075.1:0-13591 GCA_046263075.1 Actinomycetota bacterium
AGCAGGGTCTGAGCGGCTCGCTGTGGAAGGCGGCCGAAGTGTGCACCGCCGCCGGGCTCGTCGCCTCCGTGCTTCCGGGCCGAGGGAGGACGAAGCGGGCGTTGTCGTCCGTGTTCTTGATCGCTGGCGCGACCGCCGCGAAATTCGCCATATTCCGAGCCGGTGTCGCGTCCGCGCGCGACCCGAAGGCAACCTTCGCGCTGCAGCGCGCAGGCCGCGGCGGCGAAGGAGCCACGGGCCGTCGCGCCGTCGCAGGGCCGCGCGCATGAGCATCGACGCCGGCAGGCTCGTCGACGGGTTCGGTCGCGTCGCAGACGACCTGCGGATCTCGGTGATCGATCGCTGCAACTTCCGCTGCACGTATTGCATGCCTGCAGACGGGATGCGGTGGCTCCCGCGCGCGCAGATCCTGTCGTACGAAGAGATCGCGCGCATCGCGCGCGTGTTCGTGTCACTCGGGGTACGGACGATCCGGCTCACCGGCGGGGAGCCGCTCGTGCGCAGAGAGTTGCACGTGCTCGTCGAGATGCTGCGTGACGTCCCCGACCTCGCGCTGACCACCAACGGCGTGCTGCTTGCCGAGCAAGCCGAGCGGCTCGCGCGGGCAGGGCTGCGGAGGATCAACGTGAGCATCGACTCGCTCGTACGTCACCGGTTCGCCGAGATGACACGGCGTGACGCACTCGCTCGCGTGGTCGAAGGACTGCGTGCGGCGCGCGCCGCGGGCTTGACCCCGATCAAATTGAACTGCGTGGTGATCCGCGGCACGAACGACGATGAGCTCGTCGACTTCGCGCGCTTCTCGCGCGCGACGGGTTTCGAGGTGCGCTTCATCGAGTTCATGCCGCTCGACGCGGACGAGTCGTGGCGCGCGGAGAGCGTCGTCCCGTCGGCCGACGTGCTGGGAGCGATCTCACGTGCGTTCCCGCTCGTTCGTGCGGAACACGGTCGCGAGCCGGCGCGCGCCTATCGGTTCGCAGACGGCGCGCCGGGCGGCATCGGCGTGCTCTCCAGCGTGACCGAGCCCTTCTGCGACGCATGCAACCGCATCCGGATAACGGCGGATGGACAGTTCCGGACGTGCCTGTTCGCGCTCGGAGAAACGGACCTGCGTGCACTCGTTCGCGGGGGCGCGAGCGACGACGAGCTGCGCCGGGCGATCCGGGATGCCGTCTCGAAGAAATGGCGAGGCCATCACATCGGGGACGCCTCCTTCACGAGGCCGTCTCGCAGCATGTCGCTCATCGGCGGATGAGGCCGGGATACGGCATATCCAGCGAAAACGCCAATTGCAACCTTGCCCGCATGGACCTTATCCTTTAATTAAGAAACCGCCCCGTCCACGGTGTGAACGTCACCGGGGCGGGCCGTTTCTGCGGGAGGGGAATTGCAAAGCCGCGTCTTCGACGTGTGGGTGGAAGAGCACGGCGACACGATCGCCGTGGCGTGTCGTGGGGAGATCGACATCGCGGCGTCGGAAGGTTTCGGCGAGACGCTCGCCGGCCTCATGTCGCGAGGCCGCTCGATCACCCTCGACCTGCGCGAGGTCACGTTCATCGACAGCAGCGGCATCCGCGCGTTGGTTATCTTCAGTCGCCGCTGCCGGGAGCAGGGCGTCACGTTCCGGACCCTCCCCGGCCCCCACGTGAGCCGCGTTTCGCGCGTCCTCGGCGTCGGCATCGCGATCGGCATCGCGGACGGCGACCTCGAGCACTAACCGCGCGCACTTTCGTCCCGCGGGTGCCATCAGTAGCATCCACCGACCGATGCCTCGCCTAGACTCCGATTTCCAGGCACTTCCATACGAGCAGCTCGCGGACGCGGCCCTATCGCGCGCGAAAGAGCTCGGGGCCACCTATGCGGACTTCCGGTTCGAGCGTCTCCGCGGCCAGCGCATCATGACGCGCGACCGCGAGCTGCAGACGCTCGTGACGAGCGACGAGCTCGGCTACAGCGTTCGCGTTATCGCGGGTGGGTCCTGGGGCTTCGCTTCGTCGATCGACGTTTCGCCGGGCGCCGCCGCCGATGCGGCCGCGCGCGCCGTTGAGGTTGCGCGCGCGCTCGCGGCGTTGAACAGCGAGCCGATCGAGCTCGCCGAGGAACCCGCGCACACCGACACGCACGTCTCGTCGTACGACGTCGATCCGTTCGAGGTCCCCGACGCCGAGAAGATCGATCACCTCTTGTCGCTCAACGACGCATTGCTCTCATCGGGCAAGGTCGACCGCGCGTCCTCGCACCTTTTCTTGATCAAAGAGAACAAGTTCCTGGCGAGCCTCTCCGGGTCGCGCATCACGCAACAGCGCGTGCGCGTCGAAGGTGACGTCACCGCCGTCCGGATCGACAAGTCGAGCGGCGCGTTCGAGACGATGGGCGTCGCGGCTCCGCCTGCCGGACGCGGGTGGGAGTACTTCACGACCGTCTGGCCCTTCCGCCGCGACGTCGAGGAGCTCCCGGACCTCCTCGAAGAGAAGATGTCATCTCCCTCCGTCGAGCCGCGGCCGTACGACCTCGTGATCGATCCCACGAACCTGTGGCTCACGATCCACGAATCGATCGGTCATTCGACCGAGCTCGATCGCGTGCTCGGGTACGAAGCCAATTACGCCGGTACGTCGTTCGCGACCCTCGACAAGCTGAACGAGCTGCGGTTCGGGTCGCCGGTGATGAACGTGACCGGCGATCGGGTCGTCGAGCATGGGTTGTCGACCGTCGGATACGACGACGAGGGGGTCGCCGCGCAGCGCTGGGACATCATCAAAGACGGCACGCTCGTCGGGTATCAGCTCAACCGGCAGATGGCTTTGAAACAGGGCTTCGGACGATCCAACGGCTGCGCGTTCGCCGATTCTCCGCACCACGTGCCCTTGCAACGCATGCCGAACGTCTCGTTGCAGCCGTCCACGAAGAACATCACGCTCGACGATCTGATCGGCGGGGTAGAGGACGGCATCTACATCGTCGGCGACAAGAGCTGGTCCATCGACATGCAGCGCTACAACTTCCAGTTCACCGGACAGAAGTTCTTCCGCATCCGGTCGGGGAAGCTCGACGGGCAGTTGAAAGACGTCGCGTACCAATCCAACACCACCGATTTCTGGAACGCGATGGAAGCCGTGGGAGGCCCTGCGACGTATGTGCTCGGCGGCGCGTTCAACTGCGGCAAGGGCCAGCCGGGTCAGATCGCGCCGGTAACGCATGGATGCCCGCCGGCGCTGTTCCGCAACGTCAACGTGTTGAACACATCGCAGGAGGGTGCGCTCTGACCGATATCCACGATGTCGTCGAGCGCGCGCTGGCGCTCTCGAAAGCGGATGCGTGCATCGTCATCGCATCGCGCGACACGCAGGCGAACGTGCGTTGGGCGAACAACACGACCACGACGAACGGCGTGTCGGAGTCGTCGACGCTCGCCGTCGTCTCGATCATGGACAAGCGCGTCGGCAGCGTCGCGCGCAATTACTTCCCCGACGAGGAGCTGGAGTCGATCGTTCGCGCGTCCGAAGCTGCGTGCGAGGGGAAGCCGCAGGCATCCGACTATATGGCGCTGCTCGAAGGCGGATCCACGCCGCCCGATTGGGCCGCCGAGCCGGCGCGCACCGACATCGGCGTCTTCGACCGGTTCACCCCGGAGCTCGCGAACGTCTTCGAGCGAGCGCGCGCGGACGGCGTCCTGACGTTCGGTTATGCAGAGCACACCGCGACGACGACGTGGCTCGGCACGTCGAGCGGCGTTCGGAGACGAGATGACGACGCGCGGGGGAAGGTTGAGATAACAGGAAAATCACCCGACTTCTCGCGATCGACGTGGGCGGGCCAGGGAACGCGGACGTTCCGCGACATCGACACCGCGGCGCTGTATGCGTCCATCGAACGCAAGCTGGGCTGGATGGAGAAGAGCGTCGAGCTGCCGGCGGGGCATTACGAAGCGCTCCTCGAGCCATCGTGTGTGGCCGACCTCGGGCTCGGCGCATATATCGTCGCGACGGCGCGCGACGCCGATGAAGGCCGAAGCGTTTACTCGAAGCCCGGCGGCGGCAACCGTATCGGCGAGCGCATGTTCGGGAACCTGTCGCTGTATTCGGACCCCGCCGAGCCGGGGCTCGAAACGTCGCCGTTCGCCACCGCGCTCGGCTCCGGGTCGTATTCATCGGTGTTCGACAACGGCCTCGATGTGTCGCGCACGGATTGGGTTTCGGAAGGCGTGCTGCGCAACCTCATCACGCCGCGCTACTGGCAAGAGAAGACGAAGGCCGCGCGGGCCGTCCCGTTCATCGACAACTTGGTCATCGGCGGCGACGGAGAGTCTCTCGACGCGATGATCGCGGCCACGAAGCGCGCGCTGCTCGTGACCTGCTTCTGGTACATCCGAACCGTCGATCCGCAGACCGCGCGCGAGACGGGGCTGACGCGCGATGGCGTGTTCTTGGTCGAAGACGGAGAGGTTCGCGGCGCCGTCAACAACTTCCGCTGGAACATGAGCCCGGTAGCCGCGTTCGCCCAAGCCGTTGAGATCGGCCGCTCGGCGCCGACGCTGCCGCGCGAATGGGACGAGTTCTTGCTCGCGAAAGCGCCACCGATGCGCATCGAGAACTTCAACATGAGCTCGGTGAGCCAGGCAACGTAACTCCGTACGCAGCTCGCTTTTGCGCGTGGGTCAGCTCTGCAAGCGGCCGGCTGCATCGAGCGCGGCGA
The DNA here is from genome assembly GCA_046263075.1 of Actinomycetota bacterium. GTDB lineage: Bacteria > Actinomycetota > AC-67 > AC-67 > AC-67 > JBHELL01. The sequence continues at coordinate 4,696 of JBHELL010000075.1, forward strand.
TCGCGGTGGCACGCAACGTATCGCCGTTGTCGTCGACCACGGCAGCGCCGAGCTCTTGCCGGCCTTGATCGTCCGCAACGAGCACCAGCACCGCGCGCGCGCCGCCTATCAAGCCCTCTCCCGCGTCTATGACCTTCAGGCTCGCCGCGACCGCGTCCACCGCCGCGAGAGCAACCGCGCGCGCAGAGCTCCCTTCGTCGGCCGTGCCCGTGCGGAACTCGTCGCCGAACGCAACCGCAACTTCGGCATGCGCGCGCCCGTCGATCATCTCGACGGCGACGCGGACGGGCAACGGTTGCTGCGCGCGCTCGTGCGGGTGGCTCGGCTGTATCGCTTCGATCTCGTGCGCGAGTCCTCCGAACGTCTTCGCGAGCGGATACAACCGGTCCGCGTCTTCGATCGCTGCGCCGAGCCGTCCGAGCACGTGCAGACCTCGGGAGTGCGCGCCGGAGCTGGTGATCGCGATCGCGCGATAGCCGGCGATCGTCACGGTCTCCCCGTCGTGGTCGGCTCCCATCGCGTCGCGCAACGCCGAGAACAAGCTGAACGCTTCGTTCGGATCGCTCGTCGCCAGGTTCGGTGTCCCGAGGAACAGCTGCGGCCCTTGTCCTCGCGACTCGTGGAGGTATGCGGCGAGGTCGAGCGGCTCGAGCGCCCGCAACGCTTCGAGGCCGGCATAAACGAGGGTCTGCACGAGGAAACCTGGATCCGCCTGTGCCGGCGCGTCAGTCATGACCGTGCTCGCACAGATCGTGCGGAGCAACGAGCGCCGACCTCGACCATGGACGCGGGCCCTCGCCGCGATGCTCTCCGTGACGCGCGCGCGGCGCCTCGCGGTCGTCCGGGCCGTTGCACGTTTCCGCGGCGGCGATCGCGGGTGCGCCCGGCTCGACGACGACGGCCGGGGGAGGAACGGTGAGAGGCCTGATGACGATATGCCGGTGTGAGGCCGTTGCGACGACGTCGTGGGAGGCGACCAGCTCGATGGGATGCGACCCAGGGACACCGCCCGAAGATCTCACGCTCTCGTGGGACGTCGCAGGAGCGGCCGCGCGCGCGGACGGCTCGACGGGTGTCGACGATCCCGTCAGCTGCGCGACCGCGACGACGAACGACGCAGCTGCAGCGCCGGCCATGAATGCCCAGCGGCGTCCCGAAGGGGTCAAGCGCTGCGTGAGCGGCTCGGCGCCGCCGACGACGCGGATCGAGCGGTTAACGTCCATCGAATCCAGGACCGATGCGACCGCCGCTTCCATGGCGCGAACGTCGGCGCCGGGATCGACGAGTACCACGACATCGCGCGGTGTGACGGTGACCGCTACGACCTGGGGAAGGAGTCGTAGCTCGTGCTCGAGCCGGCTCCACATTTGGGGCGACTTTACCCCAGCGAGATGCCGATGCAAGGGAAGCCGGGCGATGGGTATGGCACTGACATGGACAAGAACGGACATGAAACCGAGCCGGGCCCGCTCGAGCAAGCGAAGCGGGGCGAAGTCGTGGCCGGGCATCTTCAGCCGGATGCCGCCGAGGTCGAGAGCGCGCGTTTGCTCGCAACCGACGCGCGGCCGTTGCTGACCGGCCTCCCCGACGCGGAGCTGCAGAAGCTCGCCGATCGTTTCATCGCGGAGGACCGTGGAACGGCGGTCGACGACTTCGTCGCCTGGGTGCGCGAGAAGCGTTCGGCGTGACTCGCGCCGGTGGAGGACCCACAAGGCCGGGCGGCTGCTAGCCTCCGCGCGATGTCGCCGATGAACGACGGCGCGCGCGACGTTGCTCGCGCGGTCAAGCTTCTTTCGGGGCGTCTGCCGTCGTCGCTCGCTCCGCTCGCATCGCTTGCGTACGACTACCGGTGGTCGTGGCAGCCCGGCGGCGAAGACATCTTCCGGGCGATAGACCCGCATCGATGGGAGCTGTCGCGGGGCTCTCCGGTCAGGTTCTTGCGTTCGCTCCCCGACGAGCCGCTCGCGCGCGCGGCCGCATCGCCCATCGCCGACCGGGCGCGCGCCCGCGCCGATTCGTTCGACGAGCCGCACGCGCCGGAACGGCCGGTTTCGTTCTTTTGCACCGAGTTCGCGGTGCACGGGTCGCTGCCGATCTATTCAGGCGGGCTCGGCGTGCTCGCCGGCGACATCCTGAAGGAAGCGTCGGACAGGTCGCTGCCGTACGTCGGCGTCGGGTTGCTCTACCGGCAGGGATACTTCCGCCAGCGAGTCGATCCGTCGGGGTGGCAGCACGAGTACTGGACCGACGAGGATCCCGATCAGCTGCCTGCGGTGCTCGTCACGCGCGAGGACGGCTCGGCGTTGACGGTCGATGTTCCGATCCGAGGCCGCACGGTCGTCACGCAGGTGTGGCGGGTGAACGCAGGCAGGGTCCCGTTGTATCTGCTGGATTCCGAGCGGCCGGAGAATCAAGCGCTCGACCGCTGGATCACCGCGCGTCTGTACGTCGGCGACCGGCGGCTGCGGCTCGCGCAGTACGCGTTGCTGGGCATCGGCGGGATCCGCGCGCTCCGGGCGATGGGCTTCGACCCGTCGATCGTCCACCTGAACGAAGGGCACGCGTGCATGGCACCCCTCGAGCTGATGCGGGAATCGGTTCGCGCGGGTGCCTCGTTCGAAGCGGCGCTCGAGGCTGCGCGCGCGCGCACCGTATTCACGACGCACACGCCGATCGCGGCCGGCAACGAGGCATATACGGGAGCGGAAGTCATCGATGTCGTCGGGGCTCTGCCGGGCGATCTCGGTGTCGACGAGAAGGACCTGCTGGCGATCGGGCGCGCGCATCCGGAAAGCGCGGACGAGCCGTTCGGTCTCACCATCGTCGGATTGCGCATGGCGCGCGCCGCGAACGGCGTGTCGCGCATCCACGGCCGCGTCGCGCGCGAGATGTGGACGCACATCTACCCCGGGTTCGCCTCCGACGATGTCCCCATCCGTCACGTGACGAACGGCGTGCATCTGCCGACCTGGCTGTCCGAGCCGATGCGCGCGCTGCTGACGCGGTATCTCGGCGACGGCTGGGAAGAGCGCGCGTCCGATCAAGGCATGTGGGACAAGGTCGAAGATATCCCTGCGGCCGAGCTGTGGGCGGTGCGGGCGCAGCTCCGCACGCGGCTCGTTTCGTACGCGCGCGAGCACGCGGCGGCAGACCGGCTCGCGCGTGGCGAGCCGATCGAGTACGCGGAGTCGGCGATGCGAGCGTTCGACCCGGGGGTGCTCACCGTCAGCTTCGCGCGTCGAGCGGCTTCGTACAAGCGGTTGTATCTGCTCACGCTCGACCCCGCGCGCGCGCTGCAATTGCTCGCAGGCGACCGAAGTGTCCAGCTGCTGCTCGCCCGGAAGCCGCATCCGCAAGATGAAGAAGGCAAACGCATCGTGCAGGGTGTCTTCGAGCTGAAGTGGGCGCCGCACGTCTCCGAGCGCGTGGCGTTCCTCGAGGACTATCAGATGGCGATGGCGAAGATGCTGACGTCCGGCTGCGACGTGTGGCTGAACGTGCCGCGGCCGCCGCTCGAAGCGAGTGGCACGAGCGGGATGAAGGCGGCTTTGAACGGGGTGCTGAACTGCAGCGTTCTCGACGGGTGGTGGGACGAGGCGTACGACGGAACCAACGGCTGGGCGATCTCGTCGCACCCGTCGCACGACCATCACGCGCAAGACCATGCCGACGCTTCGGCGCTGTACGACACCCTCGAGCGACACGTCGTGCCGATGTTCTACGAACGTGACGAGAACGGGCTCCCTCAGGCGTGGATCCGCAGGATCAAGGCCTCGCTCCGCACGATCGGGCCGCGCTTCTGCGCCACCCGGATGCTCGAGGATTACGCGCGCGAGATGTACCGGCTGTGAAACATCGAGCGCGCGCGTCTCGCTCGGTGCGAAACTCCAGCCATGCAGGTCCGGCCGGCGACCCACGGCGACGCTGAGGCGCTCGCGGACATCTACAACCACTACATCGGCGCAACGCACGTCACATTCGACGTCGATCCGGTCGACGCGGACGATCGTCGCCGGTGGCTCGGCGCGCACGCGACTGGACGCCACCGCGCGCTCGTCGCCGTCGAGGATGTGCGCGTCGTCGGGTTCGCGTCGAGCGGCCCGTGGCGGCCGCGCGCGGCATACGCCACGTCGATCGAGACCAGCGTCTACTGCGCACCCGATGCCGTCGGTCGCGGCATCGGCCGCGCGCTGTACGAGGCGTTGTTCGGGGCCCTCGACGGCGAAGAAGTGCATCGCGCGTATGCCGGCATAGCGATGCCGAACGAGGCGTCCGTGGCCTTGCACGAACGGTTCGGCTTCAAGCAGGTGGCGTACTTCAGCGAGCAGGGGCGGAAGCTCGGCCGCTACTGGGACGTCGCCTGGTTCGAGAAGCGGCTGGACTGAGTGGCTCGGGTCTTGCGCGCGCGGCCCGTGCCGTCCCGCGGTGGTGCCCGTCGCGCGCGGGTCGGCGTGTCAGTTGTGCAGGTCCCGCGTGCATAACTGACACGCCAACGGTCAGGCGGAGCCCGCCAGCGCGCGCTTGATGGCGGTCATCACCTCTGCGCGCGTGTGCTCCAGCGTCCATGACGTGACGACGATGATGCGCCATCCGGCGTTGATGATGTTGTTCTGGCGCTTGAGATCGTGCTCGACGTCGGCCCATATCGTGTGGTGTTCTCGGCCGTATGCCTCGATCGCGAGCTTCGCGTGCGGGTAGGCCAGATCCACCCGTCCGACGAAGCGACCGCGGTCCCGGATGACGAACTGCCGAGCCGGCGGCGGCAAGCCTTCGGCGGAAAGCGCGCGCAGCAGATGCGTCTCGAGCGGGCTCCCTACCACTGCCTTCCCTCGCCGGGCTGCGACCATCGCGCGCAACGCGACGATCCCGCGCGCGCGCCGGCCCGTGAGATCGTCGATCTCGTTGTCGAGCCGCGATAGGCGCACCAGGCCTCGACGCAGCCCATCGTCCAGCGCATGTTCCAGCGCATCCTGGGTTATGACGGACGCGAGGTCGACGATCGTGGCCTCAGCGGTCGCGATGGGGATCGCTCCGATGAACGTCGACCGCCGGCGATCCCAGCCCCGATGCCACGTCACGCCCGGCGCGCGGGTCCGCTTCGTCGAGCGGAGATGCACCGTGTCCGGCTCGACGATAGATCCGAGGCGCCAGAGCGATGCGGCCGTGAGATGCGTGACGTACGGATCGGCGCCGGCGGCGAAGCAGGCGGCGAGCGCGCGCTGCTCCGCCGAATCGGGCGCAGCGCCGATCCGGTAGACGCCCCGCAAGAGCCGTTCCCAACGCCCGGCCGCAACTCTGCTCGCGATCATGGTTCTCGTGCCGCCCGCGGCGATGACGTCCGCGCGCAACACGACCCCGTGTTGCCGAGCCGCCTTGAATGAGACCCGCCTGTCGAACCCGGCGCGCGCCGGTCGACGTGCCGATCGTGCAGCCACCACCTGCATAGGTGACACGCCAACGCCGAGCCACGCACGAACGGGCAGAACGGGAAGCGAGGTCTAGGCCGGAGTCAGCAGCATCGGCCGCGCGCGCGCGACCGGCTCGCCGGCCGTCCACCGTCGACCCGAGAGAACGTCCACCCACGCGCGCGCCGCGCGCGCGGGGAGCCGGAGCGTTGCATCCCCCTTCACCGCCAGTGTCAGCCTCGGCGCGAAGGCGATCGCCCACTCGCTGCGGCGCGTGCGCGCGAACACGACGGCGCCCTCGCCTGCGTCGAGGGGGATGTAGGAGCCGCGCGCGAACAGCTCGGCGTGCTGGTTCCGGAAACGCAGCGCGCGCTGCATGACGAGCTGCTTGATGCTCCCGTCGGTCCACGCGCTGCGGCTCGGCAGCGAGGACGGCGAGGACGGCGAGGACGGCGAGGACGACGAGGACGGCGAGGACGACGAGGACGGCGGGTGCCACGGGTCCCTGTTGTCCGGATCGACGAGCCGCAGCCACCAGCGTTCGGTCCCGTTGTAGAAGTCGGGGATCCCCGGCGCAGCGATCTTCAGCAGCACGTACGCGAGCGAGTTCCGCATCCCAGCGCGCGCGACGCGTCGCTGCAAAGGCGCGAAGAGCCGCTCGAACGAAGACGACGTCACGAGGTCGCGCGCGAACCGCTGCAGCGCGCGCTCGTAGCGTTGGTCGGGCTCGTACCACGACGAGTGACGCTTCGATTCGCGCGCCGCCTTCTCGAGATACCCGTCGAGGCGCGCGCGCTCGATCGGCCACGCGCCGAGAAGCGTTTGGTAGACGAACAAGCGATCGGCTTCGTCGATGACGGTCCCGATGCCGAGCCGCTCGGCGCGCTTCACGAACCGCACCCACGTCTCCGGTATCTCGGATAGCACGTCAAGCCGCGCGCGCACGTCCTCACCACGTTTCGTGTCGTGCGTGGACGTCGCGTTGAGGGTGTCCGGCGTTTCGCGCAGGCGCGCGCTGCAAAAGCGGTGCCATGCGTCGAGCCCGCCCGGCTCGATCCCGGGCGAGCCCCCAACCTCGTTGCGCGAGAGCAGCGGCATGTATCGGTACAGCGCGGTGTCTTCCACCCCTTTGGCGGTGACCGGTCCCGTGAGTTGCTGGAATCGGTCGATCCATCGCGGCGACTCGTCCGGATGGCGCAGTGCGTGCGCGACGGCTCGGTGGCCGGAGCCGCCGGCGCCGCGGCGAGACGCCTCTTGGAGCGCGCGCGCGACTACAGCGCGGTCCCCAGAAGAAGCACGACCCTCGCGCGCATACGTCCGGTACACCGGGAACACCGAAACAACGTCGACGATCGCAGCCGCGAGATCCGCCGCCCCAACATCCGGATGACCGGAGTGCAGCGCGCGCGCGAGCCCGTCGACCTCGCCCGCGAACGACGATGAACAGACGAGCCGTTTCGACTCGACGGCGATGTCTTCGAAGGTCCGTGCGTCGCCCGTGAACGACGCGGTGAACTCGACGAGCCGCCTCCATCCCTCGGCGTCTACTGTGACGTCCTGCAGCGCGCGCATGAACTCGTATCCCGTCGTTCCGGCGACCGGCCACGCGCGCGGCAGCTTCTCGCCGGGCGAGAGGATCTTCTCCACGTAAGCGGGTCGATGAAGGCGGGCGAGATAAGAGGCGGGATCTGCGAGCCCGTCGACGTGATCGATCCGCAACGCCGCCGGACGAAGAGAAAGCGGGAGCTCGTGTGTTCGTTCGAACACGCCCGGCTCCTCCTGCCGCACGCAGATCAGCTCGTTGATGTCGAAGAATCGCCGGTAATTCAGCGGCTCGCGCCACCACACGAGCCGGTAATGCTGCTGCTCGAGCACCGCGCGCGCGTCGAGCGACATGTTCGTGCCGGGCCGCACCGGGAGCCGGTGTTCGTAGTACACGAGATGCGTGCCGTCGATCTTGACGTCGTCGACGTCTTCCGGCGCCGACAGGATGGGCACGGTGATCTTCCCACGCGACCAATCGATGTCGAAAAGGCGCGCGTACGGACTCGCCGGCCCGTTCTCGTAGACATCCATCAGCCACGTGTTCTCTTCGGACGTGGCCATATGATTCGGAACGACGTCCAGTATGATCGTCATGCCGAGTCGCTCCGCTTCGGCCGCCATCGCCTCGTATCCCTCGCGGCCCCCGAGCTCGTCGCTGATGCTCGACGGATCGACGACTTCGTATCCATGCGTCGAGCCGCTGCGCGCGCGCGCGATCGGGGACAGGTAGACCGTCGTGATGCCGAGCTCCTGCAAGAACGGCAGGGCGTCCTTCGACTGCGAGAAGCCGAATCGCGGCTGAAGCTGGATCCGGTAGGTCGCGCCTATGCGGGCTGCCATCGGAGCAAGATCAACGAATGAGCGACGAGAGGGATGACCGGCTTCGTCAGCGCACGTTCGCCGGCGCGCGCGGTATCGAGAAGCTCGAACCACATGCCGGGTGCGTTCTGTTGCGAGAGGGTGAACGTCCGCGAGCGGCCGGATCCGTTGACGAGCAGCAGCACGGTGTCGCCGTAGACCGGGTGCCCGCGCTCGTCGACCTCGTCCGCGCCGCGCCCCGGTATCAGCATCCCGAGCACGTACGCGCGCTCGTCGAACCAATCCGCGTCGGTCATCTCCTCGCCGTCCGTGCGGATCCACATGACGTCCTTCACGCCGGGCGACACCGGCATGCCTCGGAAGAAGCTCCTCCGGTGCAGCGCGGGGTTCTCGCGCGAGATCTTCGCTATGGTCCGCGTGTAGTTGAGAAGATCGCGCTGTTGCTGCGACAGCTCCCAATCCATCCAGACGATGTCGCCGTCTTGGGCATACGCGTTGTTGTTGCCGCGTTGTGTGCGCCCCAGCTCATCACCATGCAGCAGCATCGGCACGCCTTGCGAGAACAACAGCGTCGCGAGCATGTTGCGCTGCATCCGGTCGCGTATGTGGTTGATCCGTGCCGAGTCGGTCTCGCCCTCGGCTCCCCAGTTGCGGCTCCAGTTCGCGCCGGTGCCGTCGCGGTTGTCTTCGCCGTTCGCCTCGTTGTGCTTCTGCTCGTAGCTCACGATGTCGCGCATCGTGAAGCCGTCGTGCGCCGTAACGAAGTTGATGCTGGCGTACGCGCGGCGACCGCTCGCTTCGAACAGGTCGCTCGAGCCGGACAAGCGATAGGCAAGCTCACGCACCTGCCCCGGATCCCCACGCCAGAACTTCCGCACGTTGTCGCGGTACTTGTCGTTCCACTCGGCCCAGCCGATCGGGAAGTTGCCGACCTGGTAGCCACCTTCACCGACGTCCCACGGCTCGGCGATGAGCTTCACCCGTGACAGGATCGGGTCCTGCGCGATGATCTCGAAGAACGTCGACAGGCGATTCACTTCGTAGAGCTCACGCGCGAGTGTCGCTGCGAGGTCGAAGCGGAAGCCGTCGACGTGCATCTCGGTGACCCAGTACCGCAGGCTGTCCAT
>JBHELL010000076.1:0-5794 GCA_046263075.1 Actinomycetota bacterium
GCAATGCATCGGCGGGATCCAGTAGTTGAAGCGTTCCTTCTTCGCGCGCGCAAGCCATGAGTCGGGATTCGGTGTCGCGACGAGCAGCGCGCCGCCGGGTCGCAAGAGCCGGTGACACGCTGCGAAAAGCGAGCCGGGATCAGGGATGTGCTCGACGACCTGCAGGAGCGCGACGGCATCGAACGACGACGGCTCGAGCGGTTGATCTTCGAGCATGCCTTCGTAGGCCGCGAAGCCGAGCGCGCGCGCTCGTTCCGCGGCCCAGGGCGATGGGTCGACACCGATCGCATCCCAACCGCGTGCGCGCGCCGCCTCGAGGAGCAAGCCGGGTCCGCTGCCCACGTCGAGCAGGCGTCCCGGCGTAACGACGCGTTGGAGGCTCGACAACGTCCGGTCGTGTTGCGCGATGATTGCATCGCGGAAGCCGATCGCGCCTTCGTAGCCCGAGCCGTCGTCGAACTCTTCCATGCGTACCGACGCCGGTTCCGGCAACAGCGTCCGGGTGCCGCACCCGGTGCAGCGCGCGATCGTCCACTCGCCGAGCTCGAGCGAAGCGACGCGCGCAGACGAGGCGCACACGACGCACGGGGTACCGGCGAGCGTCTTCACGACTGGCCTCCGGACACCGGCGCCGGCTCGGGAACGCCGAGCGGCACGCGGTGCGTCCGCGAGTTCCGCATCATCTCGACGATCTCGTCGAGCTCGCCTGCCAGCCACATCAACACGAGATAGGCAACGCCGCCGGCGACGGCCACGCCTGCAAGCTCGAACACGTTGTGCACGAGGAAGCGGCAGTAGAGCGCGATCGGGATCGACGGGATCGCTGCGAGGACGGCGATCTTGACCATCTGCGGGATGAACGTGACGCGCACGACCTTGTTCATCTCACGCACCGACATGTACGACAGGCACGAGACGATGCAGAGCGCGAGCGGGTAACCGTACTGCGGGAAGACGAACGTCAACGGCACACCGAGCGCCCATCCTGCCGCGCCCCAGATCATCGTCAGCTGAAGCACTTTCTTCGCGCGACCGACGCCGTAGAGCGCAGACACCATCACCGTTGAGTACGCCGCGTTGATCATGGGCAGACACAAAAGATAGAAGGCCGGCAACCCGATGAACCATTTGGTGCCGTAGACGTGCTCGACGATCTGACGGCCGAGCGCCGCGAGCAGGAACACCGTCGGGATCACGGTAGCCGCCACCCACTTGATCGCCTTCTCGATCGCCTCGCGCAACGCTTCGGTGTCGTGTTGCAGGCGCGCGAATGCGGGGAACGCGACCCGCTGGACGATCGGCAGCAGGAACAACGCATTCGTGGCCATGCCGGCGGCCCACACGATGTATCCGGCGGCGCTCGCGCCTGCGACGAGAGCGACGAACATCGGGATGAAGCTGTCCTTCAGCCAATTCACGATGCCGTTCAGCTGGTAGGGCAGCCCGTACGCCAACATGCCGCGCATCGCGTGCGCGTTGAACCCGAACCGCGGCTTCCAGCGGTACGCCGTGTTCACGATCACCATCTGCACGCACTTCGATGCGACGGTGGCCCAGATGAACACCCACACCGCACCGTGCGCGTTGCGCGTGGAAAGCGACGGGTGCAGGTAGTACGGGATCGCGAGCGTGATCGCGACGGCGATGTAGGCGAGCTGTGCGAGCAGATCGGCGAGCGTGATCCGGTTGAACTTCAGGCGCCGCTCGAGCTGCACGCCGGGAACGAACGTGAACGTGGAAAGCATGATCGTAAGGGCGAGCATCCGGATGCCGGTGACGGCGCTCGGCGCGTGGTACGCGCGCGCGAGAGGCGCCGCCAGGATCCAGATCACCGCGACCGAAACGACGTTGAACCCGAGGTTCAACGTGAACCCGGTCCGAAGGTCGTCCTCGTCGAGCGTCTCGTTGCGCTGGATCAGCGACGCGGAAAGGCCGAGGTCAGAGATCAGCCCCGCGAAGCCGACGAACATCGAGACGACCGCCCACAGGCCGATCGTCTCCGGCGCGAGCCAGCGCGCGAGCAAGATGTTTCCGACCATCTGGACGCCGCGCTGGCCGAGCGACCGCACGAACATCGACCCGACCCCTCGGATCGCGCGCCGCTTCACCTCTTCGACGTCTAGCTCGGGGTGCGCCGTCGGTCCCGCTGCGAGCTCGGGATGCTCGACGACGCCTGCCGCAACCTCAGGAGGCGACATGCGCGCGCTCCCCGTTCTTCGTCACGGCGTGGTACGTCAGCTCGATCCGCTCGGCGACGAGGTTCAACGCGTAGCGACGCTCTGCGCGCTCCCGGTTGAAGACGCCCATGCGTGACGCATTGGTGATCGCAGACGCGAGCCCGTCGGCGAGCAGCGGAGCGTCGCCTGCGGGGATCAGGTAGCCGCCCTTTCCGTCGACGACGGCGTCGGGGATGCCGCCTGCCGCAGTGCCGACGACCGGACGGCCGCTCGCCATCGCTTCGATCACCGTCATGCCGAACGGCTCACCGAACGACGGCTGGCAGAAGACGCGCGCGCGCTCGTACAGCGCAGGCGTGTCACGCGGGTCGATGGGCCCGACGAACTCGAGCCGGCCGGCGACGCACAATTCCCCGGCGAGCCGCTCGAGCGACGGACGCATCCCCTCGGGATCCGGGCCGGCGATGACCACGCGCGCGCGGGGGATGCGCTGGGTGAGCAGGTGCAGCGCGCGCACGAGCACCTCGACGCCTTTGCGTTGCTGCAGCACCGAGGAGAACAACACGACCGGCTCCTCGGGGAGGCTCGACGGCGTGAAGCGTTCGACGTCGACGCCGAACGGGATGTCGACGATCTTGTCGCGTAACGACGGTGCGATACGCGTGCGCGCGCTTTGCCCGACGACGAGCAACCGCGCCGCCCGCTGCAACGTCTGCGCGTGCCTGCGACCTTCGAGCACGTCTGTGACCGCACCGGCTGCGCGCGCAGGCAACGAGCCCGCGCGGCGACTCGACGGCCACGCAACGTTGATCGGCCCGCACACGAGCGGCGCGCCGTCGGCCAGCGTGTAGCCGTCGTCGGTAGTGAAGGGGAACAGCAGATGCAAGACATCGAAGCGTTCGCGCGCGACGTCCCGTGCGATGCGGCGCGCGAAGCCGAGACGGCCGAGACCTGTCGTTGCGCCGACGGCCGCGATCTCGCGGATATCCACGCCCTCGATCGAAACCTCGGAGCGTTCGCAGTACGCGACGACGTCGTGCCCGCGCGCGGCGAGCGCGCGCAGCAGGTCGACGGCTATCAGCGCTTCGCCGTTCGGTTTCGAGTCGGAAAGCAAGCGCGCGGCGGGAATGAAGGCGATCCGCATCAGGCGACCTCTTCCGGCTCGGGCGCGAGATCCGCCGGGATCGAACCGATCACCCAGGAAACCGTGCGCGCGATCCCTTCGTCGAGCCGCACACACGGCTCGTATCCGAGCGTCCGCAAGCGTCCGATGTCGGCGACCATCCGTGCGGAATCGCCCGGCCGGACGCTGCCGGTGAAGACGATCTCCGGGTCGACGGCCATCGCGCGACACACCGACCGCACGACGTCGGCGATCGTGACCATGGTCCCCGAGCCGACGTTATAGGCCTCGCCGCGCGCCGGCGCAGCGTCCGAGGCGATAACGGTGGCTGCGACGACGTCGTCGACGAATGCGAGGTCACGCAGCTCGTGCCCCGTCCCGAAAACCTCGACGCGCTCCGGGTCGCGCTCGACCTTGCTGATCAGGTCGTACACGACCTGCTTGCGCTGACGCGGCCCGTACACGGGGAAGTAGCGCAGGACGACGGCGCGCAGGTCGTGCAAGGCGGTCGCGACGCGCACGTGCTCTTCCGCCGCGAACTTGTCGACGCCGTACGGCGATACCGGTGCCGGCGGACACTCTTCGCGGATCGGCTGCACGTTCGGCTGCCCGTACACCGCGGCAGATGACACGTGGACGAGCCGTGGTGTGTTCGGCACGCGACGCAGCGCTTGCAACAAGTGCAGCGTCTCTTCGACGTTCGAGCGCAGATCACCGATCGGGTCTTCCACCGACGGCGGAACGTATGCGGGTGCGGCGAGGTGGAAGATGCGGTCGAAGGTGCGGCTCGACAGGAGCGACAGCGCGGTGTCGGAACACCGGCCTTCGATGAACTCGACGCGGTCGATGACCGCAGCGAGATTATCGACGGCAGAGTTACGAAGATCGTCGAGCACCGTCACGTCGTCGCCGCGCGCGACCAGCCGCTCGACGAGCGTGCTGCCTATGAACCCCGCGCCTCCCGTAACGAGGACGCGCGAAGGCTGATGCTGGATCAAAGACGGTCGCCCCTTTCACCGCCGCGAACGGCTTCGCCGCTCGCAAAGACAAACGATTAGCGGTGCTCGTTTGCGACGGGGAGAGGGGGAGGGAACATATGAACCGTTGTCCCGAAACTGCCGGTTCTACCGCGAATCGGACACACGAAGGGCCGAGCCCGCCGGAGCCGCCCCTTTCGACCGTGCCGGTTATCCGGCCGAGCCGATCCCTACGGGCGTGACGAGACAGGCAGGATCAGGAACGGCGAGCGCGCGGCCGCCAGCCGGGCTGCACGCGTTCGTGCTCGTAGACACGCTTTCGCGCGCGCAGGATGTCGGTGCGCGTCACGATGCCTGCGAGGCCCTCGTGGTCGATCACCGGCACGTGCTCGACGCGTTCGTCGAGCATGCGCTCGAGCACATCGGCGAGACGGACCTTCGGCGCGACACAGACGACGTCGCGGCTCGACACTTCCGAAACGGGCGCGACGTCGGAGACGTCCGCGCGCAACAAGTCGCCCCGCGTGACGATACCGTCGAGCGCGCCGTCGCGGAGGACCGGCAGCGCGCTGTGCCCTGTTTCCGACATGAGCGCGCGCGCCCGCCCGACCGTATCGCGCGCGTCGACGCAGACGACGTCGGTCGTCATCACGTCGCGTGCGAGCGTCGACTCGAGCACGTCGACGCGATACTCCGCGTGAACGCTGAGCCCTCGTCGCGACAGCTTCTCGGTCATGATCGACTCGCGCATGAACGCATTCGCCATGAGGTCGGCTACGACGCTCGCAAGCATCAGCGGCAACACGATGTTGAAGTCGCGGGTGATCTCGAACACGAAGACGATCGAGGCGAAGGTCGCGCGCGTCGCAGCGCCGAACGTGGCAGCCATCGCCACCATGGCGACCGCGCCCGGCGACAGGTGAAGCCCGGGCACGAGCTTCTGCGCAGCGAGACCGAGCATCCCCCCGAACGACCCGCCGATGAGCAACAACGGCGCCAGGGTTCCACCGCTCGTCCCGGACGCGAGCGCGACCCACCATGCCGCGAGCTTCGCGACGAACAGGACGGCGAGCGCGCCGAGGGCAAGCTTCCCGGCAAGCACCGCACCGATCGAGTCGTACCCGACACCGAGCGCGCGCGGCACCCAGAGACCCACGATCGCGAACCCGACGGCGCCGATCATGGGATGCCAGAACTCCCCGACCGGAAGGCGCCGGAAGCCTTTCTCGATCGTGAAGAGCCCCTTCGTCACGACGATCGCAAGCGCACCGGCGCCGAACCCGACGATCACGAAGAACGGCAGCTTGACGAGCCCCGCGAACTCGTGATGGGGAACGTCGAACAGCGGGCCCGTCCCGAAGAACAACGTATGGAACCCCGCGGCGACGCTCGAGGAGACGACGAGCGGGATGAACGCGCGCGTCGAGAACTCGAAGAGAAGCAGCTCGATCGCCAGGACGACGGCGGCGAGGGGCGATCCGAACGTCGCGGCCATGCCGGCCGCCGCGCCGCACGCG
>JBHELL010000077.1:0-6032 GCA_046263075.1 Actinomycetota bacterium
AGGTGACGCTGGTCGCCGCGATCATCCTCGGTGCCGCTGCGTTCGCGCATCGGCCCGGTGCCGCGATCGTCGGCGTGATGTTCCCGCTATTCGTGCGCGCGATCGGCGTCATCACCTCGATCGTCGGGATCTACGCCGTGACGCCGCTCCGCGAGGATGAGCACGGTATGAAGGCAATCAACCGAGGGTTCTTCCTCTCGGCCGGTATCTCCGCTCTGGCCGTGTTCTTCGTGTCCCACTACTACGTCCACGAAGACCGGACGTTCTGGGCGGTGCTCATCGGGCTGATCCTGGCGAGCGTCATCCAGATCCTCACCGAGCACTTCACATCGACGACGCGCGCACCGGTCAAAGAGGTTGCGCACTCTTCTCTGACGGGCGCGGCAACCACGATCCTCTCCGGTTTCTCCGTCGGTCTCGAGTCGACGGTGTACTCGATCATCGCCATCGCTGGTGCGATCGGCGCATCGTTCCTCCTCGGTCACAACCTCGACGAGCGTCTGTACTTCGTCGCGCTCACCGGCATGGGCATGCTCACCACCGTCGGCGTGATCGTCTCGATGGACACCTACGGCCCGGTTTCCGACAACGCGCAAGGCATCGCCGAGATGTCCGGTGAGTTCGAGGGCCGCCCCGCCGAGATCCTGCAGGGGCTCGACGCGATCGGCAATTCCACCAAAGCGATCACGAAAGGCATGGCGATCGCGACGGCCGTTCTCGCCGCGACGTCCCTGTTCGGATCGTTCCGCGAGATCGTGCTCGGCGAGCTCAACAAAGGGCTCAACAGGATCACCGATTTCCCGATCCGCGTCGACCATTCGAACGTTCTCATCGGCTTGCTGATCGGCGGCGCCGTCGCGTTCCTGTTCAGTGCGCTCGCGATCCGAGCA
Source organism: Actinomycetota bacterium (assembly GCA_046263075.1). Taxonomy (GTDB): domain Bacteria; phylum Actinomycetota; class AC-67; order AC-67; family AC-67; genus JBHELL01. Next base: position 891 of record JBHELL010000077.1, read on the forward strand.
GTCGGCCGTGCGGCGAGCCGGGTCGTGACCGAAGTTCGTAACCAGTTCCGCGACCATCCCGGGATCATGGAAGGCACCGAGAAACCCGACTACGGCGCGGTCGTCGACATCTGCACCGCGACGTCGCTGCGTGAGTTGATGACACCGGGCCTCCTCGCCGTGCTGACGCCGATCGTCGTCGGGTTCGCGTTGAAGGCCGAGGCGCTCGGGGCGTTCTTGGCCGGTTCGATCTTGACCGGGCAGCTGCTCGCCGTGATGTTGTCGAACGCCGGTGGCGCCTGGGATAACGCGAAGAAGCTCGTCGAAGAGGGCCATTACGGCGGCAAGGGTTCCGACCCGCACAAGGCGACCGTCATCGGCGACACCGTCGGCGACCCCTTCAAGGACACGGCCGGTCCTGCGCTCAACCCGTTGATCAAGGTGATGAACCTGGTCGCGTTGCTGATCGCGCCGCTCGTCGTCCGTCATGGCAACGATCTCGGGGTTCGGATCGGAGCGTCGGCGGTCGCCGGCGCGATCCTCGTCGCCGCGATCGCATGGTCGAAGTCGAGGCGCGCGGAGGAGTTGGTGGTCGAGGCGGCGGCGCCGGGAGCACCGCAGGCACCGAACCCGGAGAACACGCCGACGAAGACTCCTTCGAACGCGCATTGATCGTGCGCCGGTGACGACGGAAGACGAGAAGAAAGGCTTCCTGAAGCGCTTCTTCAAGCGCTTCTCCGTCGAGGAGTCGGACCGGCGCGCGCTGACGATACGCGACTGGGCGTAGCACGTTCAGGGCTGCACCTTGATCAGCGATGCGAAGCCGCGAGAGATCGCACGGATCGCGGGTGTGGTCGAGACGCTGCGTGTACGGCCGCGCGAAGGCGTTTCTGCGATCGAAGCGGCCGTGTCGGATGGAACGGGAACCGTTACCGCGGTGTGGCTCGGCAGACGGACGATCCCCGGGTTGCAGCTCGGCGTCCGCATGGTGTTACGGGGGCGGCTCGGCGGAGGCGCGGAGAACCTGCAGCTGATGAACCCCGAGTATGAATTCGCTGCGCCGCCCGAGCACCAGTAGCGGCGCGCGCTAGTTTCCGAGCAGAGACCTCCGCAGCGTCTCTTCGGCGTCGACTGTGGTGATGGCAAGCAGCTCATCGCCGGCCGTCAGCGGCGTTTCGGGTTCGGGTATGACCACGTGACCGTCGCGGATGATCGCGACGAGCGCCGAGTCGTGGGGCAGCCGCAGATCGTAGACGTGGCTGCCGGCAAGCAGCGAGTTCTGCGGGAGCGTGAGCTCGACGAGCGACACACGGCCGTGCTCGAGCGCGAAGAGCTTAACGAGATCGCCCACCGATACGGCTTCCTCGACGAGCGACGCGAGGATGTGCGGCGGGCTCATCGCGACGTCGACGCCCCAGCTCTCGTTGAAGAGCCAGCGGTTCTTCGGGTGATTGACGCGGGCGATGACGCGTGGGACCGCGAACTCCTGCTTGGCGAGCAGCGAGATCACGAGGTTGTCTTCATCGTCCCCCGTCGCCGCGACCATGACGTCGGCGCGTGACGCGTCGGCCCGCTCGAGCACCCACGGTTCGCACGCATCCCCGTGGAGGAAGCTCGCGTTCTGAACCATCGACTTCGCCTTGTTCGCGATCTCTCCGACTTGCTCGATGACGACGACCTCATGACCGCGTCCGGTGAGGTCGGACGCCAAGAACGTGCCGACGTTCCCTGCCCCGGAGATGACGACCTTCATGCGTGCCCCTCGAGCCGCGCGCGCAGATCATCCGTGGCATCGCGGTGCACGATGATGTGCGCGACATCGCCTTGTTGGAACGTCGCATCGGGCGCGGGGATGACCGGCGCGCCGAGCCGGTCGATCGCCACGACGGCTGCGCGGCCCGGATCGCCGATCGCGCTCACGCGCGTCCCCGCGAGTTGCGGGCCGATCTCGGTCCGCAGCATCACGAGGTCACCGTTCCCGAGCGCCATCTCGGTGTGCTCGATGCCGTGGAACAGGATGTCCTCGACCTGCGCGATGATCCAGCGCACGCCGGCGACCGTCTTGATGCCGAGCCGCTGATAGATCTCGGCGCGGCGGGGATCGGACATCCGCGCGACGACGCGATCGACACCGTAGTGCTCGCGGGCGATCCGCGCCGACAAGATGTTCGAGTTGTCTCCGTTCGTGGCCGCGATGAAAGCGCCGGCGTCTCGGATCCCCGCTTGTTCGAGCGTCTCCTGGTCGAAAACCATCCCAACGAGGGTCTGGCCCTCGAAGCCCGGGGGGAGCGCGTCGAACTTCAGCGGGTCCTTGTCGATCAGCGGGATCGTGTGCCCCTGACGTGCGAGATGAACCGTCAGCTCGATCCCGACGCGGCTGCATCCGCCGATAACCACGTGCACGGCGCTAACCCTAGCGCGGTGCTTACCCTGCGCAAATCGGTGCTGGCAGATCTATCCCGTCCGTTGGGATGGTTGGATCGCGTGGACATGCGGAATCTCCTTTCCATAGCGAAGGAGGGATACCGATGGCAGCACAGAAGCGCGGGTATGCGATGAGGACGCTGGCGGTCCTCGTCGGTGGGGTGTTCCTCCTCATTTCGGCAGGAAGTCTCGCTCTTGCAACGCCGAAGGGAGGACACGCGGGGACGAACCACGCCTCGACGCATGCACACGGCAACAGCGTGCACTCGAGTGACTCGACGAACACACGCGGGAAGTCTCCGTCGCGTCCCGACCAAGACGGGATCGGGATGGATCGCGGGCTCGTCAACGACGACAAGCCTCCGTCGGGAGACGGGAATAACGGGTGCGGCAACGACGCCGACCGTGAGGACGACAACAACGGGTGGTGTGGTCACAAGCCGGCACCGACGGTGACTGCAACCGCTACGGAAACCGTCGGTGGTGTCACGGTGACGCCTTCTGAGTCCGCTTCGGTGCTCGGCTTGCAGATCACTCGCAACTCGACGACCACACAACCGGCATCGGCGTCCGTTCTCGGGACGAGCCTTGCGAGGACGGGCCTCTCGATCGCGGCGCTCCTTGCTGCCGCAGCGGCGTTCATCGCCGCAGGCGTGATGCTGTCACGGCGTTCGCGCGCACCGGCGCGATAAGCGCAGCTCTCCCCCGGACGGCCGCGGTGTCCCCGCGGCCGTCCGCTTTCGCGTCAGTCGAGATGGAACGGCACGTTGGTCACGACGACGCCCCCTTCGAACAGGAGCGTTTGCTTTATCCCTACAGCGGACTGGTTGTGGAGCGCCTGATGCCACAGCTTGCGCACGACGAACTCGGGGACGATGACGTTCACGAGCGCATCGGGGTTCCGCTGCCGGATCGCGCGCACGTATCGGAGCAGCGGCCGCGTCACTTCTCGGTACGGCGAGTCGATGGCTTCGAGTGCGATATCCACGACTTCGCGTCCCCACGTTTCGAGCACGCGAGCGGTCTCGTCGGGCTCGACGTTGAACGTCACCGCGCGCAGGTCCGTCGGGTTCAGCGCGCGCGCATACTCGAGCGCGCGCAGGGTCGCGTTATGAACGGCCGACACGAGCACGACGCCGATCACCCGCGTGGGATGAACGACACGTCGCGACTCGGGACGGTTCTCCTCCGCACGCACGGGGATGTTCGTCAGCACCACGCGACGCTCGAACAGCATGGCAGTCTTGAGCAAGAGCACGCGGCGGCTCCTCAGGAACTGGCGCATGCCGGTCCGCTCGAAGATCTCCGGGACGATCAGCGTCACGTACTCGTCTTCGGGTACGTCGAGCGCGCGCACATACGCGCGGATCTGATCGACGAGATCGCTCTTGTCGCCGGGCACGACATCGAGCCGGATGGACAGCCGCCGCTCTTCCCACGATCGACGCACCAGCTCTGCGTCGTCACCTCGTCCGACATGCAGGGCGCGGATCTCGACCGGGCGCATCGCACGCGCGTAGCCGACCGCGCGCATGGTGACGTCGTCGATGCGCGCGACGAGCACAACCGCGCGCGTTCCCGCCGCTCGGCGCGGCCGATCCTCCGGCAGACGCAGTTGCTGCGCGACTTCCTTGTAGTGCCTCTTGATGGTGCGGAACAGCAAGACCATCAGCGCGACCGTCAGGATCACGATCCAGGCGCCGATCTTCGGGAAGTTGAACTTCGTGTACGTGATAACGATGAGGACGATCCCGGTCGTCGTCGCGCCGATCCCGTTGAGGATCGCGTTCCGTTTCCATCCGGGAGGCTGCAGCCTCCTCCACCGTCGAACCATGCCGGCCTGCGACAGGGTGAAGCTCGTGAATACACCGACGACGTACATCTGGATCAAGGTCGTGACGCTCGCGTGGGTGACCACGATCAAGATCGCTGCGATCGTTGCCAGAACGATGACCCCGTTGGAGAAAACCAGCCTGTCGCCGCGATTGATGAACTGGCGAGGGAGGAACCGGTCGCGCGCGAGGATGGATGAGAGCCGGGGGAAGTCCTGATACGCGGTGTTCGCAGCCAGCACGAGGATCAGGGCCGTTGCGATCTGCACGAACCCGAACATGAACCCCCCGCCGAAGACGGCTTTCGCGACTTGGGCGACGACGGAGATCTGATCCGATGGTTTCGCGTGCACGCGATTCGCCAAGAACGTGATGCCGACCAACATCGTGATCGCGATGGCGCCGAGCATGGCGAGCGTGATCGCGGCATTGTCTGCCTGGTCTTTCGGCCGGCGCCCTTTGAACGCAGGCACACCGTTCGCGATCGCTTCGACGCCGGTGAGTGCCGTCGATCCCGAGGAGAAGGCACGAAGGATGAGGAACAAGCCCAGTGTTTGGGTGCCTGCTTCGAGCGCGCGCTGGCTTCCGGAGAAATGGAACTGTGGGCACGTGCCGATCGTGCATCGTGCCACCCCGACGGCGACCATCGTCAAGACGGAGATGACGAACGCGTACGTGGGGACGGCGAACATCGTCCCCGATTCCTTCACGCCGCGCAGGTTCGCGATGGTGATGAGCGTGATGAATCCGAGAGACACAGCTTCGAGGTGGGGGAGCAATGCCGGCAGCAACGACCCCAACGCGAATGCACCGGCCGCGATCGAGACGGCCACGGTGAGCACGTAATCCGTCAGGAGCGCTCCTGCCGCGATGAGGCCTGGGAGCTCGCCGAGGTTCTCGTGCGAGA
>JBHELL010000078.1:0-4419 GCA_046263075.1 Actinomycetota bacterium
CTGCGGTGGGTGAACAGGCGGTGGAAGCCGACGGTGATCCCGAGACCGGTGAAGATGTAGAAGCTCGCGAAGAGCGACAACGACAGCGCCGAGATGCCGTGCCGCCACAGCAAGGTCATGGCGAGACCGACCCCGACCAGCGGTCCTGCGGTGAACAGCAGCGTGACGCGGCGCTGGAGCCGCAGGTCCGCAGCCGTCAATCGGATCGTGCCGCGGATCGGTTCGGGCATCGCGGCTCGACGCTCCAGAAGGGTCTGCATGGGGCCTCCTCGGCCGCTCGCTTACGGTTACGTCGACGTAGGTTACGCTAGCGTAAGTTACAGGGTGCGGCACCGGGACGTCAACGTGGGAAATCGTGACTCGCCGGTCGAGGCAGGTTCTCCATCCTCCGCGGCACTCCGGCGTCCTTAGTGGTCGCGCGCGCGCCGGGTAGGAATCCGACCCTTTCATATCGAAATGTCCTGTGCCTCCTAGGGCTTCCGAGACGAAAGGTATCCGTCGTGCGCACACGCCTCATCGCGATCGCCATCGCTCTCTGCTCTATCTTCGCGTTCGCGCCAGCGCGCGCGCTGCCTGCTCCCGACGTCCGAACGACGCCGTGCGACGCGACCGACACCGCCCTGTGTCTGCTCCCGTTCCCGAACGACACGTTCACCGTCGCCGACCCTTCGACCGCGACTGGACGCCGCGTCGCCTTCCTTCCTGAGGAGATGCCGCGCAGCGTCGCAGGCAAGCCGATCGACCCGACGGAATGGAACCGAAACGACGGGTTCTCGCCCGGCTCGATGCTTCTGACGTTCGTGGCTCGGCTGGACCTGCACAAGACGTGGGGAACCGACGGGAACTCGACGGGCGGACCGAACGATCCCGCGGATCACCTCGCGCGCATCGACCGCTACGAAGCGGCAGACGCGCCGATCGTGATCATCGATGCGCAATCGGGACAGCGGTGGCCGTTCTGGTCGGAGCTCGACATGAATGCGCAGACCAAGCCGGACGAGCGGCTGCTCATCATCCGCCCGGCGAGGAACTTCCTCGAGGGCCACCGTTACGTGGTCGGATTGCGGAGCATGCTCGACGCGAACGGCGGCACGATCCCGGCGGGAGCGGTATTCGCTGCCTACCGCGATCACACGCTTCCCGCAGATGTGCTCCGCCAAGCGCACTACGACGAGAAGATCTTCCCCGTGCTCGACGCGGCAGGTGTCTCGCGCGCGTCGCTGTTCCTCGCGTGGGACTTCTCGATCGCGTCGGGCGACAACCTGGCAGGGCGCGTGCTGCACATGCGTGACACCGCGCTGGCGTCGCTCGGCGGCTCGTCGCCGTCCTTCGCGATCACGGGTGTGACCCCCCAGGCCGGGCAAGGGGCGCGGTTGCGCCGCATCGACGGCACGGTGACGGTCCCGAACTTCCTCGACGGGCCGCCCGGGCAACTCGTCGTCCAAGACGTCCCGATCCCCGTCGACAATCCCGTGAACGACACGCTCCCGAACCAAGCGCTCCTTGGGCGAAGGCTGCTCTACGGTCCCGACGGGTTGCCGATGGTGAACCCGGCATTCCCAACCGTGGACGTTCCATTCGTCTGCACGGTCCCCGCCGCGGCGACTCCGTCGAGCCCTGCGCACCCGATGATCTACGGGCACGGCTTGCTCGGCAGCCGCTACGAGTCGACCGGAGGGTCGACGGATCGTGATCGTGAACGGAACTTCATGCCTTGTGCGGTGAACTGGATGGGCTTCGCCGAGTACGACATCGCGAACGCGGTTGCCACGCTCGCGGACCCTTCGAACATGCCGACGATGGCGGATCGCTCGCTGCAAGGGTTCGTGAACGCGATCTTCCTCGAGCGTGCGCTGCGCGCGTCCGACGGCCTCGTCACGAACGCGGCCTTCCAGGACGACGCGGGCCATCCGCTCTTCAACAACGGTGAGCTGTATTACGACGGCAACAGCCAGGGCGGGATCATGGGCGGCGCCCTCTGTGCTTTGTCGGTGGATCTGACGCGTTGCGTGCTCGGCGTGCCCGGGATGAATTATTCGACGCTGCTGAACCGGTCGTCGGATTGGGAAGGGCCGCTCTTCGATCCGAGCCACCCGGATGTGCCGTCCTACTCCTCGTTCCTCTACACGATGTTCCCGAACAAGATGGAACAGCAGCTCGTCATGGCGATTATCCAGATGCTCTGGGACCGAGCGGAAGGAGACGGATATGCGCTGCGCATGACGACGAGCCCATATCCGAACACGCCCGCGCACCAGGTGTTGATGCATGCAGCGTTCGGCGACTTCCAAGTGACGAACTTCGCCGCGGAGGTCGAAGGCCGCACGATCGGCGCGCGCATCCTTGCAGCGTCGGTACCGGCGAGGACGTGGTCGCTCGATCCGACGTTCGGGTTCACGCCGCTCGCGACCGACGCGAACGGCAAGGTCGTGCCGTACAACGGCTCCGCCTTCGTTTACTGGGATGCGGGCAACCTGACGCCGCCGAACGCGAATGTTCCGCCCGACGAAGCCGGCGGTGACCCCCACGAATTCCCGCGCCGTGACACAAACGCTGCGGACCAGAAGGTGAGGTTCTGGCTCCAAGGCTTGATCACCGACGCATCGGCGGACAACTATCAGACGTGCTTCGGAACGAGCGGTGTGCCGAAAGTGCACCCGCAGCCCGGGCTTACCCAGTATTGCGGCAACCAGTACTGATCGTTCTCGTCATATAGTTCCGCGTCATGAAGGCGAACGTCGACGCACTGCTTCCGGATGTGCGGGCCGACCTGGAGCGGCTCGTCCGCATCCCGTCGGTCAGCGCCCCCAGCTTCGATCCCGCACATGTGCGCGCGTCTGCAGAGCTCACCGCGGAGTTGTTCGAGGCCGAGGGGTTGCGCACCCGCTTGCTCGAGGTCGGCGGCGCTCATCCCGCGGTTCTTGCGACCCATCCCGCACCTGCAGGGGCGCCGACTGTCCTCCTGTACGCACATCACGACGTGCAACCGCCGGGTGATGAGGCGCTGTGGTCGTCGCCGCCCTTCGAGCCGGCCGAACGCGACGGCCGCTTGTACGCGCGCGGCTCGGCGGACGACAAAGCGGGGATCGCCGCACACCTGTGTGCCGTGCGCGCGTTCGACGGCGCGCCGCCCGTCGGGGTCACGGTGTTCGTCGAAGGTGAGGAAGAAACCGGCTCGGAGCACCTCGCGCAGTTCCTCGCTCGCTACGAAGAGGAGCTGCGCGCCGATGTATACGTGCTTGCGGATTCGGCGAACTGGCGCATCGGCCAGCCGGGGATCACGACGTCCTTGCGCGGGCTCGTCGACTGCGTTGTCGAAGTTCGGACGCTCGATCATGCGGTGCACAGCGGGATGTACGGCGGCCCGGTGCCCGACGCTTTGATCGCGCTCAGCCGGTTGCTCGCGACGTTGCACGACGAGCGAGGCCTTCCCGCCGTTCCTGGTCGCACGCACGCGCGCCCGCCGATGCTCGACCTGCCGGACGATGAGTTCCGGCATGAGTCCGGTGCGCTCGACGGCGTCTCCTTCATCGGCGACGGGACGATCACGGAGCGATTGTGGTCGCGGCCCTCGATCAGCGTGCTCGGGATAGACGCTCCGTCCGTCGACAAGGCCTCGAACCAGCTGGTGCCCGTTGCGCGCGCGAAAGTGTCGATGCGCCTTGCACCCGGTGATGATCCTTCCGCGGCCCTGGACGCGTTGACGAAGCATCTCGAAGCGAACGCGCCGTGGGGCGCGCGCGTCACCGTTCATCGCGGTGCGGAAGGAAGGCCGTTCGCCGTCGGTACGAGCCATCGCGCGTTCGCGGTTGCCCGGGCGGCGATGGAGGAAGCGTGGGGATGCGCCCCGGTGGACATGGGAGCAGGCGGCACGATCCCGTTCGTCGCGGCCTTCGCCGGCGCGTTCCCCGGCTCGGCGCTGCTGCTGACCGGCGTCGAAGATCCCGACACGCGCGCCCACGGAGAGAACGAGAGCCTTCATATCGGCGAATTCGCGCGCGCGTGTCTCGCCGAAACCCTCCTGCTGCAGAACCTGGCATGAGTACCGCGCGGTGTCACACGCGGACGCAGTCGGAGTACTGCGACATCCTGGAGGATGAGATCGCGTCGCTCGTCTCCACGGTGGAGAGTGTCGACACGACGACGGCGATCACGACCTGTCCCGGCTGGACGCTGAAGGATCTCCTCGAGCACGTCGGCGGGGTTCACCGCTGGGCAGCGAATCAGGTTCGCGTCCTCACGCCGACGCGCATCCCGAGCTCGACGATAGACCTTGGGACGCCTTCGGATCCCACGAAGCTCGCTGCATGGCTCGGGTCGAGCGACGTTTCCGAAGTGCTGCGCGCTGCAGACGGTGATGCGCCGATGTGGGCGTGGGGTGACGACAAGCATGCCCGCTTCTGGCCGCGTCGCATGGTG
>JBHELL010000079.1:0-5778 GCA_046263075.1 Actinomycetota bacterium
ATGATGCCGGCACGAGGAACGCGCGCCGCGTTCGCGTCGGAGCGCGCGGCCCTTTCGATCGTGGTCGCGTGTGGGACGCTCGTGCTTTGTCTGTTCGCGTTGTGCGTCGCGGACCTCGGCGCGATGGTGCTCGCTCGAGCGCGCGCGCAATCCGCCGCCGACGCGGCGGCGCTCGCGGCCGCCACGGCGCAGGTGCCGGCGTTCTCCGACGGGACGACCATGCCGGAAGACGTCGCGCGCGCGGAGGCCGAGCGCAACGGCGGGCGCCTCGATCGGTGCGATTGCTCGATGGGCGGAGCGCGCGCGACGGTGGATGTGTCGGTCGATGCGCATCCTGTCTTCATCCGTGCATGGTTCGGCGCGCGCGCTCGCGCGACCGCCAGCGCATCCGTCGATCCGGACGTGCTCACCTACAGGGCGGGCGGATAGGCTCCGCGCCAGTGCCGATCCCACGCGAGCAATTACGTCTGGCACCCGACGAGCTCGACGAGCTGTGCGCGTCGGTGCGAACCGCCCACGTCGGCACCGCGACCGATCGCGGGCCTCACGTCGTGCCGCTGTGGTTCGTGTGGTTCGGCGGCGAGATCTGGATCAGCAACCTGCGCAAGAGCAGGAGGTTGGCAGACCTCGCGCGCGGCTCGCCGGTCGCGATCTGCGTCGACGACGGTTTCGAGTACGCACAACTCCGCGGCGCCGTTTTCTACGGGCGGCTCGTCGATGCGACGGGCAGCGAACGGCTCGGAGCGGTCCGCGCGGCTTTCGCTGCGAAATATTGGGGAGGCGCGAAGGTTCCCGAGCTGAAGAGCCACGTATGGCTTCGGCTCGAACAGGAGCGGCTCGTGTCGTGGGACTTCCGAAAGATCCCCGCGGGTCGCGACAAGCGGCTCGAGGCCGGCGGGTAGCGGCGCGTCTTCGGCTCGGGTGCGGCGTTGAACCCGATACCGGCGCGGGGCGCGTCCGGGTGCTAGAAAAGGAGAACCGTGAGCGACGGCGACATCACGCCCGAGTGGCCTCAAGCGGGGGTCGGCTCGCGCACGCAAACGCAGCCCCGGACGGAGAACCCCATAAAGCGGTTCTTCGCCTCCGCAGGGTTCCTCCTCGACGCGAGCCGCAAGCGACCGGCGGGTCGCCGCGTGCTGAGCGCGATCGTCGCGGTCCTCGTGATCGCTGGGCTCGGGATGATCGCCTACCCGGCCGTGACGAACATCTGGGCCGGCCGCACGCAGGACAAGCTCCACAAAGACTTCCAGGCTCTGGGACCCGGGGGCTACACCAGCCGCAGTTTCAAAGACGGGCAAGGGGTTACGCGTCTCATCATCAAGAAGCTCCACGTCGACGTGATCGTCGTCTACGGCTGGAGTGGGAACGCGCTCCGTGCCGGCGCCGGCCTGAAGCCCGATCCGCCGGGGAACGCCCTGCCGGGCGATCCCGTCGGCAACGTGGCGATCGCGGGGCACCGCACCGGCTTCGGCGAGCCCTTCCGGCACCTCGAGAAGCTCACGGCGGGCGACAAGGTAGAGCTCGACACACCCATCGGGAACTTCCTGTACGAGGTGGTGCCCGCATTCGACGGGCACCCCAACCCGTGGGTGACCACCCCGTACGACTTCACGGTCATCGGCCCCACCCCGTACGGCGCCCTTACGCTGGTTACCTGCGACCCGCCGCATACCTCGAAGAAGCGGATGATCGTCCGCGCGCGGTTGGTCGGCCGGGCCTGATCGCCACCCTCTCCCCAGAAGCCGCAGACGGGGGCAAAATGGGCCACACGAAACCTCGGCGGGCCTCCTGCGTTATAGGGAGTGACCCAGGGAGGGTTCCCGAACGATGACACGTCTCAAGCGTCTCGCCGCAGCCACCGCAGCATTGTGGGTGGCGGCCTTCGGCGTGCAGCTCGTGACGATGTCCAGCGCGCAAGCCGCGCCCTCGGCGAGCCTCTCGATCCCGGGCGCTCCGAACGCGAGCACCGTCAGCGGGTCGATCTCAGTTTCGCTGGCCGCGACCGCACCGTCATCCGCGCAGCTGCAGTCGGCCGACCTGCAGATCAAGTTCGGGTCCGGCGCGTGGACGTGCCTGCAGCACTGGGCCTCGATCAATCAGAGCCAATGGAGCAACTCGTATACCTGGGACACGACGCGATGGGCGGCGGCCCCGTCCCAGACCGGCCCGACGTCGACCACAGGGTGCGCCGCGCGCTGGACGGCAGACCTTACGAAGAACGGGTCGTACTCCCTGCGGCTCGTCGTCAGCGACACGAACGATCTCGACAGCAACTGCTATCCGTCCTGCGTCGCCGCGTCCTCGGGAACGTGGAAGGTCGCGAACAATCCGCACACGCCGGCATGGACGTCGTCGCCTCAAGTGAGCGGAACGGAGTACAACGACCCGTTGGTAACGTTGCAGTTCGTCGGCAGCCCGGAACCCGATGTGCAGGAGTACCACTGGGTTCGCGAGGGGCCGGACGGTGAGAACGAGTTCGCCGTGAGCGTCGCGAACCCAGGCGGTCAAGGCTGCGACTTCGACAGACCATCCAACACCTACACGTGCTACGACGACGCGTCGACGTTCCCCGCATCAGGGTGGAGCGGGACATACACGTACTCGCTGATCGCGTACCGCTCGAGCCCGAGCGGGAGCGACCGCTGCGTGGTTCCGCCGAACGACGGCGCCGTGTGCGTCGAGTCGGTTCCGAGCGATACGCAGAGCGCCACGCTTTCCGAGCCGCCGCCGTCGCCAACCGGCTCGCCGAGCGGCACCGGCGGCTCGCCGTCGCCGGGCTCGCGCGGAACGCATCACGGCTCGACGCGTGTGCTGGGGTCGCAGCGCCGATCCTCCTCCGGAAGCAGCGGCAGCTCCTACCAAGATTTCTACACGGGCACGTACAACAAGAGCCTGCCGTACGGCTCGACGCCGCAGTATTCGTACCACGGGTCGACCCAGACGCCGAACGCATCGCCGTCGACGATCGCCGCGGGGTCCGGGCAGCCGATCACGGAGAACGCGCGCCGTCTGTGGCAGTCGATCGCCGGCGGCATGGCGTTGCTCCTCGGCGCGGCGCACATGTCGCGGATGCTGCGCCGCCTCTAACTCTCTTCGGCTTCCGCCCCGATTACCATAGCTCCGTGTCGGAGGAGATCTTCTGTGAGTGTGGCGTCGTTCTCGTGGACGGCGTTTCCGATGCAGGCGTGCGGCCGATCGGGAGCAACGAATGGCTCCCGTTCCGTCGCACGACCGACTACGTGATGTGCGAGCGATGCTTGCGGTCCTACGGTGTGCGCGAATTGCTCGCACGTACCGAAGACGTGGCCGTGATCAGCTTGCTCGAGCGGATGGCCGACCGCGCGGAGCGGGACGGCCCGAAACATTGAGGATCGCGCGCAACATGCGCGCTGCGCCCGCCTTGTCGAGTGGCTCGTTCCCATTGCCGCACTTCGGAGACTGAACGCACGACGGGCACCCGTGATCGCACGGGCACCGATCGATCGTCTCGAGCGTCGCCCGTAGATGCTCCTCGCCGGCGTCGAAGCTTCGGCGCGCGAAACCGGCGCCGCCGGGATATCCGTCGTAGATGAAGACCGTGCACATCCCGGTGTCTTCGTGCAACGCGGTCGATACCCCGCCGATGTCCCACCGGTCGCACATCGCGAACAAGGGCATGATCCCGATGGCGCAATGCTCGGCGGCATGCGCCGAGCCGGGGACATCGGCTTCGGCGAGCGCTGCGCGCGCGCGCACCTCGTCCGCCACGGTGTACCACACCGCTTTCGTTCGGAGGATCTGCTCCGGCATGTCGAGCGGCGTCTCGTCGATCATCTCATTCGTGTACAGGCGCTTGCGGACGAAAGACACGACCTGGTTCGAGACGACGACATCGCCGAAGAAGAGCTCCGATAAGCCGGCGCGACCGCGTGCCTCGATCGCCGCGATGCGTATGTCGGTGACGTCGCGGGCTTGCGTGTAGTGCAGGACATCGGTCTCTTCGACGAAGGCCACGCTCCGCTCGAGGTCGAGCGCGCGCACGACGAACTGCTCGCCCTGGTGCACGTATATCGCTCCGGCATGCAGCGTGTGCGGCGCGCGCGACTCTTCGGAGGTTCCCATCAGCCGGCCCGTGTCTTGCTCGACGATCGATACGGTGCGGCCGGCCGTGCGGATGTCGATCTCCGACGCCGGCGAGCCGCGTCCGTCGAAGAAGTAGCGCATCCCGCGCTTCTTGAGCGTTCCTGCGGCGATACCTCGTTCGACGGCGGCGTCGAAGGTCGCGCCCAAGAACCCACCGTCGGGCGGCGACAGCGGCAGCTCGTACGCGGCGGCGGCGAGGTGGTCGTCGAAGATATTCGGGTTCTCGTGATCGACGATCGCCGACTCGATCCGGTTATGGAAGAGATGCTGTGGATGGGTGACGACGTACTGATCGAGCGGATCGTCTTGTGCCACCATCACGACGAGCGAGTGGTCCTGCGCGCGACCGGCTCGCCCCGCTTGTTGCCATGTCGCGGCGAGCGTGCCCGGGTACCCGGCAAGGATGCATGCGTCGAGCCCGCCGATGTCGATGCCGAGCTCCAACGCGCTCGTCGCGGCGACGCCGCACAGCTCGCCGCTCGAGAGCGCGCGCTCGAGCGCGCGCCTCTCCTCCGGCAGGTACCCCGCGCGGTATGCGGCGATCCGCGCGCGCAGATCGCGATGCTCGCTGCCGAGGAGGTCGCGCGCGTGCTTCGCGACGAGCTCCGCGCCCTTGCGCGACCGCGCGAAGGCGATCGTGTGGATCTGCTCCCGGACGAGCCCTGCGAGCAGCCCTGCCGTTTGCGACAAGGCGGAGTAGCGCTCGGGCCGGTCGGGTGATGCGTCGGGGACGAACGGCGGGTTCCACAGCGCGAAGAGCTTTTCGCCCCGCGGCGAGCCGTCCTCGCTAACGGCGCCGAACGGCAGCCCGGTCAGTCGTTCCGCGAGCTCGGCGGGGTTCCCGATCGTGGCCGATGCCGTCACGAACAGCGGCGAGGCTCCGTAGTGCGCGGCGAGGCGCCGCAGGCGCCGGAGCACGTTCGCGACATGCGAGCCGAACATTCCGCGGAAGACGTGCATCTCGTCGACCACGACGACCGCGAGGTTCTTCAGGAAGAGCGACCATCGGTCGTGCTGCGGCAAGATCCCGACGTGGACCATGTCGGGGTTCGTGATGACGACGTTGGCGTTCCGGCGCACCCATTGCCGCTCGCCGGACGGTGTGTCACCGTCGTAGACCGCCGCGCGCGCGGCTGGAAGCGCGAACTCGCGCAGGTGTCGCAGCTGATCCTGCGCGAGCGCTTTCGTCGGGAACAGGTAGATGGCGGTTGCGCGCGGCTCCGCAAGGAGCCGTTCGAACGTGGCGAGCTGATAGACGAGGGACTTCCCGCTCGCCGTGCCGGTCGAGACGGCGACGTTCCGCCCCGCTCGTGCCAGCCGCAGCGCCTCCGCCTGGTGGGACCACAGCCTCGTGATGCCGCTGCGCTTCAACCGGACCGACAGCTCGGGAGGAAGCTGGAGGGGAGGCGACGGAAGGGCGTCGCGCGCGTCGAGCCGCTCGACGTGCACGACGCATCCAGAATGATCGCCGGACGCGAGGCTCGACAAGACCTCATCTGCATCCATCGCCGACGAAGCGTAGCGACAGGCACCGACGGTCGGTCCTGGTAGGGTTCGCGCCGGTGCCCGGAGACCTACCCGACGTCCGGAAGCAGTGGTCCTACGTCGTGTTCGCGGCGGCGATCGCGCTGCCGGGCATCTTGATGCGAGCAGGTG
>JBHELL010000080.1:0-7699 GCA_046263075.1 Actinomycetota bacterium
GGCACTTCGCGCCGACCCGTGCCGCGACCCGGCCATCCGGCTGATCGTCTCTTCCATCAGCGTGCCGCCGAAGTCGTTCGCGCCTCCTTGCAACATGAGCTGCGCGCCGGCGATGCCGAGCTTCACCCACGACACCTGCACGTTGTCGATCGCGCCGCGCAGCAGGATGCGCGCGATCGCGTGCATGCGGCGGTTGTCTTCGACGCTCGGACCCGGTCGCGCCTTGCCGGCGAGATAGATCGGCGCGTTCTGATGGACGAACGGGAGCGGAACGAACTCGGTGAACCCGCCGGTGTCTTCCTGGATGCGCCGCAAACGTTGGATGTGCGCGACCCAGTGCGGCGGCGCGTCGACGTGCCCGTACATGATCGTCGACGTCGACCTGATGCCGAGCCGGTGCGCCGTGCGGATGACCTCCTCCCACGTATCGGCGGGCAGCTTGCCTTTCGTCAGAACCCACCGAACGTCGTCGTCCAAGATCTCCGCTGCGGTTCCCGGCGTCGAGCCGAGCCCAGCAGCTCTCGCTTCGGTCAGCCACTCCTCGAAGGAGATGCCGAGCTTGCTCGCGCCGTTCAACACTTCCATCGGGCTGAACGCATGGATATGCATGTCCGGCACAACAGCTTTGATCGCGCGCAAGATACCGAAGTAGTAGTCGCCCGGCAGATCCGGATGGATGCCACCTTGGATGCAGACCTCCGTCGCACCGTACGCCCACGCCTCCGCGGCGCGCTGCGCGACCTCGTCGTTGCTGAGGAAGTACGCATCGGAATCGTTGCGACGTTGCGCGAACGCACAGAAGCGGCAGCCGACATAGCAAACGTTCGTGAAGTTGATGTTGCGGTTGACGACGTAGGTAACGAGGTCACCGACGGCATCGCGGCGGATGCCGTCTGCGATGCTGCACAGCTCGTCGAGCTGCGCGCCCTGCGCTTCGAAGAGGGCGAGCGCGTCCTCCGTCGTCACCGCCCCGCGGTTCGCCGCGTCGAGCGCGCGCTTGATATCGGAAGCTGTTTTCGGGATCCGCTTCGCCCACCGTTTGCTCGCATCGACCTCGAGTGAATCCCAGTCGCCGTGCACCATCGTCGAGTCGTCGCGCAGGGCTCGACGTAGGTCGCCGGTCGCCGCTTCCGCATCCTCGATGTGTGCGATGCGCGCGCCTTGCGGTTTCACGAGCGGGATGTCCGGCGCCTGCCACGCGGCGGGCTCGGCGACGACGTCACGGGCGTAGCCGTCCGGCGTGGCGAGGCCTGCGACCGCGCGCTGCATCTTTCCGTCGATCCAGGGGTCGGGCGTCGTCGCATAGCGCGGGTAGATCGTGAGCCTCTCCTCGAATCGGTAGCCCCGCGCTTCGGTTCGTTGTTGCAGTATCGCGATGTTCGGCCATGGCTTCTCGGGGTTCACGTGATCTGGCGTCACAGGCGAGACCCCGCCCCAATCGTTGATGCCGGCGTCGAGCAGCTCCGGGAAGCGCTCGTCGCTCAGGTTCGGCGGCGCCTGGACCGTCGCGCGCGCGCCGAGCACGATGCGCGCGACCGCGATCGTCGCGAGGTAGTCCTCGTGCGCCGCGGCGGGATGCTCCCCATCGCCGTCGACGGCTTCGGAACGAAGTTCTGCACGATGACTTCCTGGATGTGCCCGTACTGCTTCGAGAGTTTCCGTAATGCGAACAGCGAATCGATGCGTTCGGCGTGCGTTTCGCCGATGCCGATCAAGATGCCGGTGGTGAACGGGATCGCCAACCGTCCGGCATCTTCGATGCAGCGCAGGCGCTTCTTCGGGTCCTTGTCGGGCGAGCCGTAGTGCGCTTCGCCGGGTGTTCGATACAAGCGTTCGCTCGTGGTCTCGAGCATCAAGCCCATGCTCGCGCTCACCGGCTTCAAGCGCGCCATGTCTTCGTAGGACATCACTCCCGGGTTCAGGTGCGGGAGCAAACCGGTCTCTTCGATGACGGCGATCGCAGCCGCGCGAACGTACTCGAGCGTGCTCGCGTACCCGCGTTCTTCGAGCCACGCGCGCGCTTCCGGCCACCGCGTTTCGGGCCGGTCGCCGAGCGTGAAGAGCGCTTCCTTGCAGCCTTTTGCACGCCCTCTCCTCGCGACGTCGAGAACCGTCTCGATGCTCATGTACGGCGCGTCGAGCGCATCCGGGGTCGTCGCGAACGTGCAGTAGCCGCAGCGATCGCGACACAGACGCGTCAGCGGGATGAACACCTTCCGCGAGTAGCTGATCCCCCGGCCGACGCCTGCGTCCCGGACGCGCCGCGCGATCTCCATGAGCCGGAGCAGATCGTCGCCGCGCGCCGCGAGCAGTCCTTCAGCTTCTTCGGGCGCGAGCGACGCGCCTCGTTCGGCGCGGTGGAGCGCGCGCGCGATCACGTGCGAGGCGCCCTTCATGACGCGGCAGCGTACACGCTTGCCACGGTCTCGATGCTCGCTCTCCGTTAGGCTGCGCCCCGTGATCTGCGTCCTCGCCGGCGGGTTCGGGGCAGCGCGTTTCCTGCGCGGGCTCGTCCGCGTCGTGCCGCCGGAAGAGGTCGTCGTCGTCGGCAACACCGGCGACGACATCGACATCTACGGCGTGCACGTCTCGCCGGACCTCGACATCGTGACGTTCATGCTCGGCGGTGTGCTCGACGAGGAGAAGCAGTTCGGTCTCCGCGGTGACACGACGCACTTGATGGACGAGCTGCGCGCGCACGGCGTCGATACGTGGTTCACGCTCGGCGACCGCGATTACGGGGTGTGCCTCGCGCGCACGCTCGCGATGCGGGACGGCTCCACGTTGTCGGGATGGACCAAGCGCACGGCGGAGCGGTTCGGTGTCGCGGCGACGATCCTTCCGATGACCGACGACCCGGTGCACACGGTGATCGGGACCGACGAAGGTGAGATGCATTTCCAGGAGTACTGGGTGCGCCGCCGGGCGTCGATACCTGCGAGGAGCGTTCGGCTCGACGGTGCCGAACGCGCGCGCGCGGCACCCGGCGTGCTCGACGCGATCCGCGATGCGGAGGCCGTCATCGTTGCGCCCTCGAACCCCGTCGTCTCGATCGGGACCATCCTCGCGGTTCCCGGGATCCGCGCGGCGTTACACGAGACGCGCGCGCCGGTCGTCGGTATCTCGCCGATCATCGGCGGCAAGGTCGTGCGAGGGATGGCAGACAAGCTGATGCCCGCGGTCGGCGCACAGGTCAGCGCGCGCGGAACCGCGTCGCTGTACGAGGGATTCCTCGACGGCTTCGTCGTCGATCTCGAAGACGATGGCGTCGAGCTGCCATGCGCGCGCGAGGTGGCGCAGACGATCATGCACGGTCCCGAAGAAGCTGCGGCCCTCGCGAAAACGACGCTCGCCTTCGCGGAGCGTCTGCGATGAGGCTCGAGATCATCCCCGTTACGGGTCTGCCCGAGATCGCCGAAGGAGCCGACCTCGCGTCGCAGATCACCTCACACGCGGAGCTGCGCGACGGCGATGTGGTCGTGGTCGCGCAGAAGATCGTCTCGAAATCGGAAGGGAAGCTCGTGCGGGTTGATCCTGCGCACCGCGATGAGGCGCGGGCCCGGCTCGTCGAACAAGAGTCCGTTCGCACGATCGCCGAGCGAGGAGACCTCCGCATCGTCGAGACGAAGCACGGGTTCGTGTGCGCCGCGGCGGGGATCGATGCGTCCAACGTTCCGCCGGACACGCTCGCGCTGCTTCCCGACGATCCCGACGCGAGCGCCGAACGACTGCGGCGCGCGCTCTTGGACGTCGGCGTGTCGGTGGGTGTCATCGTGTCCGACACGTTCGGGCGTCCGTGGCGGATCGGCCAGACGAACGTTGCGATCGGCGTTGCCGGAGTGAAGGCCGCGCGCGATCACCGTGGAGAAAAAGATTCGTTCGGGATGCCGCTCGAGGCGACGATCATCGCGGTCGCCGATGAGCTCGCCGGCGCTGCAGAGCTCGTGATGGGCAAGTCGGACGGCATCCCCGTCGCGATCGTTCGCGGGATGGAGGGGATCGCAGGCGCAGGCAGCGCGCGCGACCTCATCCGCCCCCCCGACGAGGACCTGTTCCGCTGAGGAAGCGCCGAGGAACCGGCGACCTGCGCGCCCCTCTGCTATAAAGCGCGGCGACCATCGGAGGTTCGACCGTGCCCGGGAAGGAAACGAAGCGACAGCGCAAGGAGCTCGCCAAGAATCAGCGTATGCAGATGCAACGGCGGATGGCTCGGCGCAAGACGATGACGAAGATCTACGTCGGTGTCGGCGCGATCGTCGTCATCGCCGGCATCGTCGTCGCTGTGATGTTGAGCTCGAAGGCCAACCACGACAAGGTTGCGAAGCAGAACGCTGCGGTGGACTCGCTTGCGTCGGCCGTTTCCTGCGGCGGTACCGTCCAGGCGCCGACGGACGAAGGTCGCGAGCACGTGACGACCGGACAGCCGGTCCAGTACCACCAGAACCCGCCGACCTCCGGGAACCACTGGATCTCATCGACGCCTCCGTTCGCGCCGGGACCGACGGGTGTGCTGACGTCGCAACCGCAGGACGAGGTCTACGTTCACAACCTCGAGCATTCACACATGGGGATCTGGTACGACGCGGCGAAGCTGCCGGCGGACGTGAAGGCGGCGCTCGAAGATTTCACCAACAAGAACAAGACGGCCGTCTTCATGGCGCCGCGAGCAAGCTTCGGCGCCGAGCTCGCGTTCACTTCCTGGGACCACTACCTGAAGTGCGGTGCGACGTTGAAGGACGATCCTTCGAAGGTCGCCGGCCTCGCGAAGGCATACCACGACGCGCACAAGGGCGACGGACCGGAAGGCTTCATCACGGGATCACCCGCAAGCTGATCGCTACGGCGCAAGAAGCTCTACGGGCAGTAGCGGCCCGCCGCAACCTGCGCGATGTCGATCTGCAGGCCCGGCATCATGAACGACGAGCTACCCACCGGGAGCTGCACCAACCCTTCGGGGATCATGATCCGGAACGCGGAGACGGTCGCCCGGTGTGGCTCGAGCGTCTTGTCGACGACGTGCGCCATGAGCGTGAACGGGATCGGGTTCTGGCTCTCCTTGAGGTGAGTGTTCTCGGGGTAGGTCTCGTTGAGCGGGATCGGTCCGATGGTCTTGTCGGGCACCGACGAGTCGACGCCGTGTTCGATGATGGTCAGCGTTCCGTTGTCGATCGACATCGTGCTGTGCGTCTCGTCGCACGTCGCCGTCGAGGTGGATTCGATCGCGTCGGCTTGCAGCATCACCGTCACGCGATTGCCGGGATCGGTGAATGAGAGATCGACGTGGCCGAGGCGCGCGACCGATGTGGTAACTCCGTCCGCGCCGCGGACCTCGAGGTCAACGCCCATCGTCGGACCGCCGGGCAGCTCGACGGGGCTGATGTTCGAGTCGGTGTACGGGTCTTGGTCGTGGTAGACGAATCCGGTGTCGGGGTAGGCGTTGAGCCCTTCGCGAAGCGCGACGTTCGACAGCTCGGCGCTGAACCCGCGGCGGGAGTTCGAGGCGGGATTCCCATACTCGCTCCATGCGGTCACGGCAGCTGCGCGCCCGTCTGAGGCGTCGTTCCCGACCGCGACGAAGTTGTCGAACCAGGCGGATGCCGCGGAGGTGCGCACGCCGACGGCGCCGGACTCCCACGGGAGGAACGGGAAGGGGTCTGTCGGGGTCGGCTGATCGCCTGCCGCGAGGTCGGTGAAGTCTATGACCTGCCGGCCGTCCACGAATCCGAGGATCCGGCCGCCGCCCATCACGACCTTGTAATCGTGCGGACGGAAGAGGTCATCCCATGTCGGCGTGAGCTTGGACGTGAGCGGGAAGTAACTGCGGCCGACTCGCTTGAACAGCTCGTACCCCTTGCCCGTCGGCGACCACGGCTGCACGCCTGTGACGATCGCGCAGAACAGATACAGATCGTCGCGGTCGGCGATGCCGTCGGTGATCGGCGAACGGAACGCGATGCAGAGCGTGCTGTTGATCGTCGGGTCGGTCAGGGGCTGTTGGTTCGCGATGCTCGTGAACGCTGCGGTGACCTGAACGGTGAGCTCGCGGAAGTCCATCGCGCGCACGAACGCGATCGCGTCGTTCGGTGTGACCGCGTTCGCGGACTGCACGAGGATGTGGTTCGCGGTACCAACGATCGGAGCGTCCTGGCCGGACTGCGTGACGACGTTCCACGACCCGCCGGCGATCTGCCATGGATCCGATGTGCGGAACGCGGGAAGCGCGCCGGTTCCGTAGGACTCGAAATTGTCGAAGAAGCCGTGATCGGTCGCAGGGGTCGGGCTCGCGAAGCCGAAGCTCGGAACGGCGACGGCGAGGATGAGCAGGAGCAAGACGGTCCGTACCGCCCTGCGTTTCGGTGTCTGAGTGCTTCTCATCCCGATGAGCCTCCGCGTGTCGTGATGTG
The DNA here is from genome assembly GCA_046263075.1 of Actinomycetota bacterium. Lineage (GTDB taxonomy): Bacteria > Actinomycetota > AC-67 > AC-67 > AC-67 > JBHELL01. Next base: position 6,405 of record JBHELL010000080.1, read on the forward strand.
TTCCGCGCGGATGTAGTTCTTCATCGGCACCTGCACTCCTGCGCGTTTCCGCTGCTCACGGCCCACGTTTTCCGGGGCGAAGCAGTCTGAGTTCGCAGTCGTCGCTATGCGGCAAGTTCATGCCACCACACCGCGAAGGCGGCGAATGTTACGCGACGAATCGGTACAACTTCGCAACACGTTGCTTCAGGGGAGCAGCTCGGCGGGAGGCGGACCCCAGCGCTGTGAGAGACCGTGTTGCAACCCGAGATCGATGGCCGCTCTGATCGCCGGTGTCGTTGCACGCTTGTCGAGCCAGCCGCGATAACGACGCTCGAGCAGCGCGCGCGTCCGTCTCTTCCGGAAGCGACTCGCATGCTTCTCGACGATCAAGAAGGAGTTGCGCACGTAGAAATACTGGTAGAGCGGAGAACCTTCTCCTCCGAACGACACCGAGCGGGCATGCATGACGCGCGCGCTCGGAACGACGATCGCGCCGACCCCCGTGCTGTACATGGCTCTGCGACATAGATCGACGTCTTCCCACACGAGGAAGAAGCGTTCGTCGAAGACCCCCCTAGATGCCCATGCGGCGCTGATGAACAATGCGCTTCCCGTCGCGTAATCCGTCGGCACCGGTCGGCTCCCACCCGACCACGGCTCGTCACGTCCGTGTGCGATGAGAGCCATGTTCTTGAGATCGACCCGCGCGGTGTAGAAGTCGCAGATCCCCGGATCGTCCGCCCGGAGCGAAACGGGAGCAAGGATGGCCTCCTCTCCCCCATGTTCGAACATGTCCGCCAGGCTGCCGATGCATCCCGGCTCGACGACGACGTCGTTGTTCAGGACGAAGATCGCGTCGGCGCCGCCGTCGCGCGCGCGCCGGATGCCGGCGTTGTTTCCGCCGGCGTATCCGAGGTTCGCTTCGTTCTCGATCAACGTGATGTCCGGGTATGCGGCTTTGATCCGCGCGACGCTTCCGTCGCCGCTGGCGTTGTCGACCACGACGACATCCGTGCCGGGGCTCGTCGTGTGGATCGACCGAACGCATGCGATCGTGTCGTCCGGCCGCTTCCAGTTGAGGACGACGGCGGTGACCTTCAGAGCGCGCGCTCCCACTTTCCGGTCGCGGGGTCGCGGCGGCGGATCACCTTCGCGGGGATCCCGGCGGCGATCGCGTACGGCGGGATGCTCGTCGTCACCACCGAGTTCGCGCCGATCCAGGAATTCCGTCCTATCGTCACGCCGAGCAACACGGTCGCGTGCTCGCCGATCATCACACCGTCCTCGATGATCACTTCCGCGATCCGGAAGGG
>JBHELL010000081.1:0-15527 GCA_046263075.1 Actinomycetota bacterium
AACGCGAATAGAAGTCGACCGCTTTCTCCAGGTCTCCGACGTTGATCGCCAGTTGCACTCTGCTCATGACGGCCTTCCAATATCGAGGTCCAGCGATATTTGCACAGAACATCGACATCTGTCAATATAGCGAGGTCATGAAGCTCGTCGAGACGATAGAGACCTGCTGCCAGGTGCTCGCGCAGCCGGCCCTGGACGCGCGCGAGGCCACGGAGATCGCGGAGGCGTTGCGCGTCCTTGCCGACCCGGCGCGGCTCCGGCTCCTCTCCTTCATCGCCTCGTCGCCCGCCGGAGAAGCGTGCGTCTGCGAGCTCACCGAACCGATCGGGCTCACGCAGCCGACGACCAGCCATCACTTGAAGCTTTTGAGCGATGCGGGTTTCCTCGAGCGTGAGAAGCGCGGGACCTGGGCCTACTACCGCCTCGTCCCGAACGCGCTCGAGGTCGTACGGCGCGCGCTCGACCCTGCAGCCTTGCGTGAGCCCTACGCGCCGAAAGGCGAGTGAACTTCGCGCGCGAGCACGCGGTCGTGATAACACTCGGTCATGGTCGCAGTCGCCGACGCAATCGCGGAGCTCGAGACCGAGCACGCCGAGCTCGAATCACTCTTGCGTTCGCTCTCCCCTGATCAGTGGCGCGCGCAAACACCGGCCGAGCTATGGGACGTGCGCGCGCAGGTCGCGCATCTCGCGGATACGAATGAGATCTGCATCGACACGATCGGCGGCGGCCCGCGTCCGCTGAACGGAACGGCGTTGTCGTACGGCTCACCGGAAGCGTTCACCGCCTCGGGCGTCGACCGCGCGCGAACCATGAGCGATGACGAGCTGCTCGATTGGTGGGTGACGAGCGCCGCAGGGACGCGCGAGGCGATCAACGATACAGACCCGAGAGCGCGCATCCCGTGGGGCCTTGGGATGAGCCCGCCGATGATGGCGACGGCTCGGCTGATGGAACATTGGGCGCATGGGTGCGACATCCGCGCGGCGATCGGCGCACCGTTCAGCAAGACCGTTCGCTTGAAGAGCGTTAGCTTCCTCACATTGCGCGCGGTGCCGTATGCCTTGGGCTACGCGAAGGTCGATCCGCCACCCGGGACGTTGCGCGCAGAGCTGACCCACGACGGCGAGGTGTGGCCGTTCGGGCCGGACGACGCAGATAACCTCATCACGGGTGATGCGTTCGAGTTCTGCAGGCTCGGCATCCGGCGCATCACACGCGCGCAGTGCGAGACGCTGAAGGCGCACGGCCAACTTGCGGAGGCTGCGCTCGACAACCTGCGCGCGTTCCTCGAGCGCTACAGCTGGAGCCGGTACGCCTCGACGGTGAAGTCCGGCATCGGGAAGAAGTCGAACTCTGGAACGCGTTCCCACCCGATGCGCTTGTACATCTCCCGCGCGACGTCCATCAGATGCGTCGTGTGCAATGCGAGAACAGGTGCGCCCAGCGCTCGAGCGCGGGCTATGCATTCCTCCGTCAGCAACCGGCCGATACCTTTGCCGCGCGCGTGAGGCGGCACGGCGAGCAAACGGAACGACGCCCATTCCGACGGCCACCCATGCGCCTCCGAGGCGTTCGGGTAATGCGCGTCCGCCGCCGGGTCGTAAAACGTCACGGCGCCGAGCAGCTCGTCGCCGTCCGCCGCAACGATGAGATCAGCGCTGTCGAGCCGCGACCGGACATCGCCGATGTCGACTCGGTAGGCATCCCACGCCGAACGCTCGGCATCCGAAAGCTCGGCATCCGGCGCGGGTAAGTACTGCGCGTACGCGTCGAGCATCAACGCTGAGACAGCGTCAAGCTCGTCCGCGCGCGCATCCCGAACGACCACCGCCATGGCCGAAGCGTATCAACCGTTACGCTGTCGCCATGCGGCGCACGTGGACGGGCGAGTCGGAGGTCATCGTCACATTCGATGGGGAGATCGAGGATGCGAACACGCAGGCGCTCGCCTACGCGGCGGCGGCGCGCGCGAGCGGCGGACACGACGACGTGATCGTCGGTGCGCGCTCGGTGATGCTCGTTTTCCCGAAGAACGGCGTACCCCGAGTGCCAGTCGTCGAGCCCGCGCGCGCGCCGGAAGGGGGCAGGCTCCACGAGATCGACGTCACGTATGGCGGCGAAGACCTCGACGACGTCGCGGAACTGACCGGCCTGAGCGCCGGTGATGTCGTGCGCGCGCACGCGAGTGCCGAATACCGCGTGGCGTTCATCGGCTTCTCCCCGGGTTTCCCGTACTTGCTCGGTCTTCCGCGCCGACTCCACGTGCCGCGCCTCTCGACCCCGCGCGCGCGCGTCCCGGCGGGAAGCGTCGCGATCGCGGACCGGTACAGCGGGATCTATCCGGACGCGACACCCGGCGGATGGCGTCTGATCGGCCGGACCGGCATGAAGCTTTTCGACGCTGGGGCCGGTGCCTCTGTGCAGCCGGGCGATCGCGTGCATTTCGTGCCTCGATGATCATCGTCGAGTCACCGGGGGCGTTGACGCTCGTGCAAGACGCCGGTCGCGTCGGCTTCGGATCCCACGGCGTTCCTCCGTCGGGTGCGTTCGATCCGTGGTCGATGCGCGCCGCGAATCTCGTCGTCGCCAACGACGGGAACGCAGCCGTGCTCGAGATCACGCTACGCGGTCCGGTGCTTCGATTCGAACATGAGCATGTCGTAGCGCTCGCCGGTTCTCGTTTCGATGCGGACATCGAACCCGGCCGAGCGATCGTGATGCGCACAGGATCGACGTTGCGTATCGGCAGGGCGATCGACGGTGCGCGCTGCTACCTCGCGGTTCGAGGGGGCATCGCGACCGACACGATCCTCGGCGCGCGCTCGACCCACGTGACTGCCGGGCTCGGCGAGCCGCTCCGCGCCAACGCGATGATCGCCCTCGGCAACGCGGCGCCGGCCGGTCTCCGGCGACTCCGCGCGCGCCCCTCGCAGCGTGACCATGTCCGCGCGCTCAAGGGTCCGCAATGGAGGGAGACAACGTTCTTCGAGCGCGATCTCGTCGTCTCGACGCATGCGGATCGGACCGGGGTGCGGCTCGACGGCGATGTCGGGCGGGCTTCAGACGAAGAGATCGACCCGGAACCTGCCAGCCTCGGCGCGGTGCAAGTGCCCCACGACGGCTCGCCGATCGTCCTGGGGCCGGATCGCCCCATCACCGGTGGGTACCCGAAGATCGCGGTGGTCGTGCGCGCAGACATCGATCTGATCGCGCGCGCGCGCCCCGGCGATACGCTTCGATTCGTGCCGTGCACGGTGGAACATGCGCGCGAGGCGTTCGCAGAGCGCGAACGAGCGCTGTACGCGTCGGTCGAAGAGCTATGACCGTCGACCTCAACGCCGACGTGGGCGAAGGCTACGACGACGAGCCGCTCTTCGACGTGGTGACGTCGGTGAACATCGCATGCGGTGCACACGCCGGAGACGAGGCAACGATGACGCGTGTGATCGATGCGGCATCACGCCGCGGTGTCGCGATCGGCGCTCACCCGAGCTACCCCGACCGGGAAGGCTTCGGCAGACGCTCGCTCGTGATGGAAACGCCGGAGATCCGTGCGACGGTGCTCGCCCAGATCGACCTGTTATCCGGCATCGCCGGGTCGCTCGGCGCGCGCATCACGCACATGAAGCCGCACGGCGCGCTCTACAACGAAGCTGCGATCGATCCGCTGCTTGCCGCCTGTCTGATGGATTGCGCCGAAGCGAGGGATCTCGTGCTGGTTGGGCTCGCCGGCTCGGCGATGATGTTCGAAGACGCGCGCGGGGAAGGGTTCGCGGACCGCGCGTACAGCCCGGACGGAACGTTGTCGAGCCGCGATCTCCCCGGAGCTCTCATCGAAGATCCGGCGCGCGCGGCCGCGCAGGCCGTCGCGCTCGCGCGCGGTGAGCCCTTCACGGCGATCGACGGCTCGACGATGGCTGTGAAAGCGGACACGATCTGCTGTCACGGCGACACGCCCGGCGCGGTGGCGATCGCGCGCGAAGTGCGGCGGGCGCTCGAGGACGCAGGGCTCGAGGTGCGCGCGTTCTGACTTAGAATCGCGCCATGGCGAAGACAGCGGTCGTTACAGGCGCGTCGTCCGGCATCGGCGCTGCCACGGCGCGCGCGCTCGTCAAGGAAGGTTTCGACGTCTTGATCGGCGCGCGGCGCGTCGAACGGTTGCAAGCGCTGGCCGACGAGACCGGCGCGCGCTGGAAGCAGCTCGACGTCACAGATGGATCGAGCGTCGACGCGTTCTGCGCCGGCATCGAAACGCTGGACCTTCTCGTCAACAACGCAGGCGGCGCGAAAGGGCTCGACATCGTCGCGGAATCCACGGACGAAAGCTGGGAGTGGATGTTCCAGACCAACGTGCTCGGGCTGGTGCGCATGACGCGCGCGCTCGTTCCCGCGCTCGAACGATCCGGGGACGGCATGATCATCAACATCGGCTCAACCGCGTCGCATGAGCCGTACGCAGGCGGCGCCGGATACGTCGCTGCGAAGCACAGTGTGCGCGTGATCAGTCAATCGATGCGCATGGAGATGCTCGGCAGGCCGATCCGGATCTGCGAGATCGACCCGGGCCTGGTCGGAGGCGCCGAGTTCTCTCTCGTGCGCTTCGATGGAGACGTCGAACGCGCGGCGAAGGTCTACGAAGGGTTGACGCCGCTCACCCCCGAAGACATCGCGGATTGCATCGTCTTCACCGCTACGCGGCCGAGCCACGTCAACATCGAGCACCTGATCGTGCGGCCGCGCGAGCAGGCCTGGCAGGGCAAGGTGCATCGAAGCACATGACCGATCGCGAGACGAAGGAGTTGCTATGCGAGCTCCTGCGCGCGTTCTACGGTCGCGATTGGGTTTCCGGCACCGGCGGCGGCATCTGCGGCCCTACCCAAGACGGCAACATGTTCCTCGCTCCCACAGGTGTCCACAAAGAGCGGATCGTTCCCGATGATTTCTTCGTCGTGGATCCGCAGACGTGCGCGGTCGTGCACGAGCCGCGCAACGAAGGACTCCGTCCGAGCGAGTGCAACCCGATCTTCAGCGCCGCGTGGCGCGCGCGCGGCGCGCGAAGCGTGATGCATTCGCATGCCCTGACCGCGGTGATGGTCGCGGATCTCGCCGGCGATCGGGACGAGATCGCGATCGAAGGCTTCGAGATGCTGAAGGGCATCCGCGGGCTGACCAACCGCGACCGCCACGTCCTGCCGGTGATCCGCAACACGCCGCGTGAGGCCGAGCTGACGGACCAGGTCGAGCGCGCGCTCGCCGGCGAGCGGTTCGCTCGCGTGTATTGCATCCTCGTCGCGGACCACGGCGCATACATCTGGGGCGACGATGTATGGGAAGCGAAGCGTCACACCGAGGTCTATCACTGGCTGTTCCAAGCAACGCTAGCGCGCGCGAAGCATGCGTGACGCTAGACGCGCGCGCGCGGCTCGGCGGAGAATCAGGCCATGTTCGGTTGACGTTGACCCTCTGAGCCTTCTTCCGCTCGATGGCGCGCTCGAAGCCGTCGGCCGGACATACCCGTCTTCAGGCGCTGTGTGAAAGCGCGCGCTCCACCTCTCACGGCGGCACGGCGCCGCACCCATCGATTCGCACGCCGGCTCGCAGGGCTGCTATCCATGCGCGACAACGTAAGGGGGAGCCATGGAACAACACGTATGCCCGAACTGCCAACAAGAGCTTCCGATGACGAAGGTCGACGTGATCGACGTGCGCGCGGCGGTCAACGCCGACAAGCTCACGGAAGCGGACACGTTCAAGCGGACCTACCTCGGTCACGGCAAGTCGTCGAGCGTCTTCGTCTTCCAGGGCCATCCCGGTCCGTTCAAGAAGCACATCCACGTGACGCACGACGAGATCGGGTACGTCCTGTCCGGCTCGGGATCGGTCACCGTCGGTGACGTGACGCGCCCCGTGAAGCCGGGAGACGTCTGGATCATCCCGCTGAACACGCCGCACTCTGCCGAGTTCGGCGATCCGTGCGAGGTGCTGTTCATCTCTTCGCCGATCGACGATCCGGTCAATCAGGACAGGATCTGGCTCGACTGAGCCCGCGCGATACGGACGAATCGCCCGCACCGGAACGAGGCGGCAGAACCTCGATGTATCTCACGTGCCCGCTCGTTCTTCAATACGGAACCGGGCGCGCGCCCGCCGTTCCGCGCGAGCATGAAGATCAAAACGGGCAAGCTCATCCTCCTCGCGGCGACGATCGTCGCCGCGATCGGTCCCGTCTCGCCCTCACACGCCGCGCCCGGCTCGACGTACCTGATGTCGGCGGGCCGGAGCCAGTCCAACGGGCCCACACCTGCGACGTCGGTTCCCGATACGACGAGCCCCGATCTATCGCTTGACGGCCTCACGGTCGCGTTCAGCTCTGACGCGTCGAACCTCGTCGCCGGCGACACGAACGGCGCCGCCGACGTCTTCATCCGTCGGGTTGCCGGCGGCCAAGTCGTCCGCGTGTCGACGACGTCGACCGGCGCGCAAGCGAACGGCGCGAGCTATTCGCCGTCGCTGTCCGTCGACGGCCGCTACCTCGCCTTCGTATCTGCTGCGAGCAACCTCGTCGCGCACGACAGCAACGGCGTGGCCGACGTCTTCCTCAAAGATCTGAAGACCGGAGCGGTCCAACGCATCTCGGTCGCAACCGATGGGACGGAAGCCGACGGCGCGAGCAACAGCCCGTTCGTTTCGCTCTTCGGCGATTACGTCACGTTCGAGTCGGGCGCGACGAACCTCGCGCCGGGCGACACGAACGGTCTCAGCGACGCATTCCTGCGAGACGTCAAACGCCGCACGACGACACGCATCGCGCCGCCGCCGGTGGCCCAAGACTTCACGCAAGCACCCGAGAAGGTGTGGAGCGCGCACGCCCGAATCTCCTACGACGGCAGATACCTCAGCTTCCAGCGGGGCGCGACGCGAGGGCTCGCCAACGCAGCGCCGCCGCTTCCGCCGAACGCAGCAGGGCTCGACGACAAGATCCCCTCCGCGCTCGATGTATTCATCACGGACCGCGCGCGCAACAGAACGACGCCGATCGTGGTGCCGCCGTGGGCGGGGTCGTTCAAGTCGATGAACGAGGAGCCGGTCATATCGGCCGACGGACATTTCGTCGCGTTCACGACGTGGAGCGCGTGGACGAACGACCAGACGATCGCACGGTTGATGCTGGAAGCGGGCTTCGGGCCGTCGCCGGTCCAGAACGACGACGCGGTCGCGCGGAACACGCTCGACCCAAAGGCGATCATGATGTACGACCGCATCTCGAAGGTGTTGATCCCGATCTCGACCAACTTCGCGGGCGTGCTGAACGGCGACAGCTACGCGCCGACTATCTCTGCGGACGGCGCCGAGGTTGCGTTCTTGTCGGACGCGACGAACGCCGTCTCCGGCGACACGAACGGCAGGACCGATGTGTTCGTCCGTGATCTTCGCGACCGCGGCGTGTACCCGCGCGCGAAGGTCCCGCCGACCGAAACGTGGCGCTACCGGACGACCCTCAGCCGCGTCTCACTGTCCTCGGGCAGCGCCGAAGCCAACGGTGCGAGCGCGCGACCATCGATCTCGTACAACGGCGAATCAGTCTCGTTCGCCTCGAGTGCCACGGATCTCGTCGGCGGGGACACGAACGGCGCGAGTGACGTCTTCCTGCGGGCTCGGCAGACCAAGACACCGAACCACGGCCCTCGCTTCAGCGCGATGTCGAGCGCGACGCGCGGCGTCAACATCGGGGACACCGTACGGATCGCGCTGCGCGCTGCCGATCCGGACCACGACCCGCTCCGGTACGGCGCGATCATCGGCTTGCCGACGAACGCGTCGCTCGACGCCAACACCGGCGTCTTCAGCTGGAACGTCGGCGCGGACCCTGCGTACTTCGAAGGCTCGGCGGCGGCCTACCTGCCGAACGGCCGCACGAAGGATTTCTTCACCTCGCTCGCGAACAGCGAGCTCGGACTCGACAGCGATCCGTTCCATCCCGGCAACGGTGGACGAGACGTGTACATCGTGTTCTGGGTGGAAGATCCGCGCGGGCTTTCCGACTATGCGCTCGTGCACTATTTCGTGCGCGACGTCGTGAACACCGGCCGTTGCGTCGTGCAACAGGAGGGCCCGACGAGCACGTTCGATCAGATCAACAAGACGAACAAGGATGCCGGCCAGCAGATCCACGACGATACGAGCGGCTCGGTCACGCCTCCGTACATCCCCATCGGCGCCGGCGCCTGCGTCACGCCGAAGAAGTAAAGAAAGAGAAAGCGCCGGCTGGAACGCGCGGCGCTTCCGAGGACCGCGGCGCTATGCGTTCAACGTGCGCGCGCCGTCTCCGACCTTGATCTTGCGGTGATCGACCGCGCGAACGAGCCGTACCTGCGTTCGACACGGTGCCAGCTCCCCTATGTGTCAAGTCCGCGCAGGTGTTGACCGCGACCGTAGACTCCGCTCGTCCGGCCAAAGGAGCCTCCATGCCCGACGCGCGCACGATCGAAGCCTTGCTCGAAGAACGCCGGACCTTCCCGCCGAGCCCCGACCTTACCCGCGACGCCGTCGCGAACGACCCCGAGATCTACGCGCGCGCCGACGCCGACTACGAAGGATTCTGGGCCGAGCAAGCGCGCGCCCTCGAGTGGTCGAAGCCCTTCGACCGCGTGCTCGAGTGGGAGCTGCCGTTCGCGCGCTGGTTCTCCGGCGGCACGCTAAACGCGAGCGTGAACTGCCTCGATCGCCACGTGCGCGCGGGCGGTGGGGGCAAGACCGCCTACCACTTCCAAGGCGAGCCGGGCGACACGCGCACGATCACGTACGACGAGCTGCTCGCGGATGTATGCAAGCTCGGGAACGCATTGCGCGCGCTCGGCATCCGAAGGGGCGACCGGGTCGCGATCTACATGCCGATGATCCCGGAGCTGCCGGTCGCGATGCTCGCGTGCGCGCGCATCGGTGCGGCCCACTCGGTCGTGTTCGGCGGATTCAGCGCCGACGCGCTTGCCGGACGGATACAAGACGCCGAGGCGCGCGCACTGATCACCGCCGACGGCGGATGGCGGCGCGGCCAGATCGTGCCGCTCAAGCACAACGCCGATGAAGCCGTCGCGCGGTGCCCGAGCATCGAGCACGTGGTCGTCGTGCAGCGCACCGGTGAAGCCGTCGCATTCGACGACGCGCGCGACCACTGGTACCACGAGCTCGTCGCAGGCCGGCCGGCAGAGTGCGAGCCCGAGGAGATGGGATCGGAAGACCTCCTCTACACGCTGTACACCTCGGGGACGACGGCGAAACCGAAGGGGATCGTGCACACGACCGGCGGATACCTCACCGGCGTTTCCACGACGCACCGCATGATCTTCGACATCAAGCCCGACGATGTCTATTGGTGCGCCGCCGACATCGGCTGGGTGACGGGGCACAGCTACATCGTCTACGGACCACTTTGCAATCACACGACCGGCGTGTTGTACGAAGGCGCACCCGACTGGCCGGACAAGGACCGCATCTGGTCGATCGTCGAGCGGTACGGCGTCACCATCCTCTACACGGCGCCGACCGCCATCCGCGCGTTCATGAAGTGGGGCGACGAGTATCCCGCGCGACACGACTTGTCCTCGCTCCGGCTGCTGGGAAGCGTCGGTGAGCCGATCAATCCCGAAGCGTGGATGTGGTACCACACGGTCATCGGCGGCTCGCGCTGCCCCGTCGTGGACACCTGGTGGCAAACGGAAACGGGAGCGATCATGATCACGCCGCTCCCGGGACTATCGACGTTGAAGCCCGGCTCGGCATCGCGGCCGTTCCCCGGGATCCGCGCGGAGATCGTCGACGAGGTCGGCTCGCCGGTCGCGCGCGGCGGCGGCGGCTACCTCACACTCACGCGTCCCTGGCCGTCGATGTTGCGCGGGATCTGGGGCGATCCGGAGCGATACAAGGAGACATACTGGTCACGCTTCCGCGGCCGCTACTTCGCCGGTGACGGTTGCAGGCAAGACGAAGACGGCGACTTCTGGTTCATGGGTCGCGTCGACGACGTGATGAACGTCGCGGGTCACCGCATCTCCACGACGGAGGTGGAGTCTGCCCTCGTGGACCATCCCGCCGTCGCCGAGGCGGCCGTCGTCGGAAAGACCGACCAAGTCACCGGACAAGCGATCTTCGCGTACGTGTCGACGCGTGCAGGCGTCGAACAGAGCGACGCGCTGGGCGACGAGCTGCGCGAGCACGTCGCGCAGAAGATCGGGAAGCTGGCCCGGCCGAGCCTCATCCTGTTCACGCCGGATCTCCCGAAGACACGCAGCGGCAAGATCATGCGACGGCTGCTGCGCGACGTCGCCGAAGAGCGCGCGCTCGGCGATTGCACGACGCTCGCCGATCCCACGATCGTGGAGCAGATACGCGAACGCGCGAACGCGCGAAACGACGAAGAGTAAGAGCCTTAGTCGTCGAGCCGATCGAGACCGAGTCGCTCGAGGCGCTCACGGTGGCGGCCGAGCAGCTCGAGCACCATCTCTTTGACGCCGGCTTCCCCATCGAGCACGACCTCGAGCGCGTCGTTCTCGAGCAGCGCGCCGCGCAGGGTGTTCAAGCCCTTGCCGACTATCGTCCCCGCGTACTGCGCGATCCGATCCTGCGCCGCCGAGCCCTCCCGCTCCACCGCTTCGCCGATCTGCTGCAGCGCGAAGGCCTGATGCTCCGTGCGCCCGGTGAGTGCATGCCGCACCGCGTCGGCAGTCTCCGGGTCGAGCCGTGCCGCGACCAGCTCCGCGAAGTCGGTCGTGATGGTGTCCCCGACGAAGTGGAACACCTGCGTCTCGAGCCAGCCCTCCGGCCGTGCCTCCGAATAGAAAGAGTCGAGCGGGCTTCGGAAGGTCGCCATCGCTTCCTCGGGTGCGTCCGTTAGCGCCGCCAGCCGCGCGCGCAAAACCTTGAATCGGTCGGACTCGTCGGCGGCGAATGCCTGCTGTTCCTCGGCGAGCTCGATGCTCGGCGCCGCCGTGGCGCCGCGCGCTGCTGCCTCGAAGGTGTGCAACAAGGCGTAACACAGCGCTCCGACGAGGTCGACGACCGCCTGCTCCCGACCGGCCCGGCTCGACATCTGAGACCCTCCCATGGGGGATCCTGCCGTTCGCATATTCGCAGGTCAGGGCCTCGAAAGCGAACCCTTCTTTGACCCGGCCGGACCCCTTTGGTAGTCAAGACGCAACCCCGGCGGGCTTGGCCGGGATTCCGACAGGGGAGACCACACGGTGCGACTGGGTAGCACACGCGCGCGCACGGCCGCATGCATCGTCTTTCTTGCCGTGTCGCTGCTGCCGGCCCTCTCCGCAGATGCGTCGAGCCTCAGCCAGACCAAGCGAGAGATCGCAGCGACCCGCGCCAAGCTGTCGGCGGCGATCCATTCCGACCAAGCGGTTCTCTCGATCCTGAACCAGGTGAACGACCGGCTCGACGCTGAACGGTCCCTGCTCTACGCGGCCCAGAACCGGCTCACCCAGATCGACCTGAAGATGGCCGCCGAGCAAGCGCGGCTGGCTCAGCTCGCGCAGACGATGGCGGCGCGGCGGTCCCTCATAGATGCGCGCGCGCGCTCGCTGTACATGCTCGGCCCGATCGAAGACATCCAGGCGGTCGCGAACGCATCGTCCATGGATCAATTCGTCGGACGAGCCGGAGCGCTCGATTCGATCGCCTCCTACGACCGCCGCGTCCTCGACGATCTGACCGCGATCGCGAACGAGATAAAGACCGACCAGCAGTTGCTCGCGGGGCAGCGATCTGAAGCCACCGGGATCCGGAACGAGATCGGGGAACGCGTCGACACGATCGCCGGCTACGCCTCGATCCAGCAGCAAGCGCACTCGCGACTCGCCGGACGGATCGGCGACCTGCGCGACGAGCTCGCCGCGGAGAAGGCCGAGCAGGCGAGCATCCTCGCGTTCATCCAGCGCAACGGTTCGGTCTACACAGGCCGGGGCGGCAAGCTCGGGTTCGCATGGCCGGTGCCGAGCCACCACATCAACTCACCGTACGGTCCTCGCAACGGCGGCTTCCACACCGGCATCGACATCCAATGCAGCTACGGCCAGGCCATCGGTGCGTCGAAAGCGGGACGCGTCCTGAAGGCGGGCTGGGGCGGCGGATACGGCAACATGGTTCTCATCGACCACGGCAACGGCTACTCGACCTTGTATGCGCACCAGTCGCGGCTCTACGTCTCGGTCGGTCAGTCGGTGCGGCAACACCAGGTGATCGGCGCATGCGGCTCGACCGGCAACTCGACGGGAACGCACCTGCACTTCGAGATCCGGATCAACGGGCAGTACGTCAACCCCTTGCCGTACCTGCCGTAGCGTTTCCGCCGAGCCACGATGACCGAAGTTCAGGCCGAACTCTCCTGCATCCTGGGGAAGCTCGAAGTGAAGGATCGCGCCCAGCTTGCGGCCGGGATGGCAAGCATCGATCGGCGACGCTAGAAGCTGCTCGAACTACAAGCTGTTGGATGGGGCCTACGCGTAGCGGACGTCGATGTCTTGGAGCGACGTCAGGGCGAGCTTTGTCACCTTCCGCGTCTTGAGATCGACCGCGTCCACTTCAGGCGCTGCGACCACCGGGGTCAAACAATCGGGCGAGCACGGCGTGACCTTCTGCACCCAGATCGTTTGCGGCGCCGCCCATACGGGATGGAAGAACCCGCCCTTCGTTACATCGGCCTTCGCGCCGGTCGTGAGGTCGAGCGCGCGCACCTTGACGCCGGCGCCAGCCGCACCGGTGTCGAATGCGATCGAGCGACCATCGGGTGACGGCCATGGATCGAACCACTTGACACTGCCTTTGACACCGGTCGACGTTTGCTTGCCTTCCTTCCACGAGCGAAGACCGGACGACGTCAGGTAATAGATCGTCTTTCCGTCGGCCGACCACACGCCCATCGTCGGCGCGCGCTTGTGGCCGACGGAGAAGTCGAGCGTGCCGTCGAGCGCGCGAATCTGGAACTGACTCTGATCATCCGGCACCTTGGACGGATCCTCTCCGTCTGCTGGCGTGTAGACGACGAGAACATCAGCGCCGTCGGCGGAGAACTGCACGAGCGCTTGATCGGAGATCGAACCTTCGCGCCCGAGCGCGCGCGCGAGCGTCGCGACACTTTGATTCACACCGGTCTCGACTTCGCGATACCGAAGGTGCGGGTAGCCCAGCCGATCGGTGGTGATGTATGCGACGGTCTGACGGTCGGGACTCCAGCCGTACACGTTGATGCCGGTCTCGACGGTGAACACATCGCTCACCTTGCGCGACGCGACGTCGAGCAACCGCAGCGCGTTCGCGGAGCCGGGCTCGCCTTGAACGAACGAGATCTGCGTGTTGCTCACCCAGTGGGGCAAGCGGACCCCGTCGCCGACGGCGACTTTCGTCGTCAGGTTGGCCGCGACGTCGTAGGTGTAGATGGAGCCGTCTAGCGCGTAAACGGCCTGTCGCGCGACCGGTACGCGCTGCGCCGCCTTCGTGGCGGAGAGGGACGGGGACGGCCGCTCGCTTGGCGTGGACGTGATGGCAGGGGTCTTGGCGGAACAGGCCACTGCCAGCACTAACGCGGCGAGACAGGCGGCGCGGCGGTTCACGGGCGGGAGTATAGAGGTGGCCCTCGGCTCCCTCGCCGTGCATCGAGGGACGTCACCGTACCCGCCGGTAGTTCCCATTTCCGCCCATTGCAGGACAAAGGTCACGGCCCCTAAGGTGGCGAATAGGACTTTGGGGACAGACTCAACGGTACGCGCCTCGCGGCAACGCGGTTCGTGCGCAGGGGGACAACATGGTCGGATCGAAGGTCACTCGTCTACGTTCGCGCGCTCTACTTTTCACACTACTCTTCGTCGCTGCGCTGCCGATCGTCTTCGGGATCGCCTGGCGCGCGCACCTGCTCGAGGCAAGCTCCGGCCCCTCGCCGGCCGCCCACACGAAGACGAATTCGACCGCCGGTTCGGAAGCAGGCAACCTCGATCAATGCGCGAACGGTCCGCTCGCGTCCCCCGCGCGATGCATCGATACGCAATGGGTGAACGGGAACCTCGGCGCGAGCAAAGCGCATTACTTCGAAGGCGACTCGATCCCTTACCGCCTCGTCATGACGGGTGTCCCGACCACGGGTTCGCACACCGTGACGATCCAGTGGGACGCACTGAAGGCGGGCAAACACGCGATCGACTACATCACGTCGTTCAACCGGACAGAGACGAACGCCGACCCCTGCCACGGTGTAAGTGGATGCTCGTTGTCCACGTTCAGCTCCGCGAACATCCAACCACAGCCCGATGTCGTCGCAGCAGGTATCACGCAGCCACCCAGTCAGGTGTTGAAGCTCTTCGGCGGTCACATCACGAATGTCAGCTCATACACAACTGATCAGTCGAGCACCGACCACCCGACGAGCATCACGATCACGTTCACCGCGAACTCCACGAACCCACTCGTGCTCGCGTGGGGCGGCCATATCGCGGACCACCACCCGGCACCGATCGGTTGGGGCGTGGGGAACTCGGCCGTAAACATCCCCGGCTCGCCGTACCACATGCGGCTAGTCGACCTCGACGGCAAAGGCGGGAACCAAGACCGTTCGTTGTCGGCAGACGCGGTCATCTTCCCTGCGTCGATCACGATCACGAAGGTCGCGCCTGCCGGCCCGACCGTCTTCGGCTTCACGGCGACCGCGCTGACACCGTCCACGTTCTCCCTCGACGTCAACAACGATCCGACGTATTCGAACCAAAGGATCTTCGACCGGATCACGACCTTCGACACCAAGACGGTGACGGAGAACGACCCATCTCCGCTGTTCTCGCTGACCGGCCTCAGCTGCACCGAGGACCAAAGCCAGGATTCGACGCCGAGCCTCGCCACGCGCACCGCCACGATCAGGCTGCAAGAAGGCGAGAACGTCTCCTGTACGTTCACGAACTCGTCGAACCTCGGCACCCTGCACGTGATCAAGCACGTCATCAACGATCAAGATGGGACCGCGAGCGCGGGTTCGTTCAGCCTCCACGTGAAGAAGAACGGGACGGATGTCTCCGGAAGTCCCGCCGCGGGCGCGGAGAGCCCAGGCACCTCGTACACGCTGCTCGCCGGCACCTACAGCGTGAGCGAGGAAACGCCTCCATCCATCTACACACAGTCGTTCGGCTCGGATTGTCCGAACGGGAGCGTCACGGTCACAGCCGGAGCGGATACGACGTGCACGATCACGAACAACGACACGAACATCGCGCCGGCAGTCACGGTCGACAAGACCGCGACGCCCGATCACATCAACGAGCCCGGCGGCACCGTCACGTTCAGCGTCACCGTCGCCAACGGCTCGGTCTCGACGGACCCGGTCACCCTGACGAGCCTTGCCGACGACGTGTACGGCCACCTGCTCGACACGGGCAACGCCGCGGTCACTAACAACACGTGCCCGTTGATCGACGGTGCCTCGATCGATCCGGGCACGAGCATCACGTGTCACTTCGACGGCGCCGTGTCCGGCAACGCCGGCT
>JBHELL010000082.1:0-3255 GCA_046263075.1 Actinomycetota bacterium
GAAGACCGGCACCTTCAGCTTGAAAGTGTCGAACGCAGCCCTTCCCGGCGGGGTCTTGATCCAGCGCCGGAGCGCGTATGCCCCTCCGCCGGTGATCGCGATGAGGACCAGGAAATACTTCTTGACCCCGTTGGAGATGCCGATCAACAAGCGGGTCGGCAACGGAAGTGTGCCGCCGAGGTCCTTGTAGAGGTTCGAGAAAGTCGGGACCACGAACATCAGCATCGCCGTGACGATCAAGATGACGAGCACGAACACGACGACCGGATAGGTCATCGCGCTCTTGATCTTCTGCCGCAGGGCGACCTGTTTCTCGAGCGTTTCGGCCAGCCTGACGAGCGAGGAGTCGAGAACACCGCCGGTCTCGCCGGCTTTGATCATCGAGACGTAGAGCTTGCCGAACTGCTTGTCGTGCTTCTGGAGGGCCTGAGAGAGCGACTGGCCCTTCTCGACGTCCTGGCGCACCGTCGCGAGGATGCCTGCCAGCTTTGCGTTCTCCGTTTGCTCGGCCAAGATGTTCAGCGCGCGCAAGAGCGACAGCCCGGAATTGATCATCGTCGCGAACTGTCGCGACATGACGGCGAGATCTTTCGGCTTGACGCGCTTCTTCCACGGGAACGTGAACTCTTTGTTTCCGACGGTCGCACGCTGCTCGACGATCCGGAGCGGGACCAGCCCCATGTCCTTCAGCTTGCCGACGACGGCGCTGTGTGTCTCGGCCTCGATGAGACCGTCGAGCTGCTTGCCCTGCCGGTCCCGAACCTTGTACGCGAATGTCGTTGGCATGCTCGTCTCCTAAGAGCGCCCGGCGAGGCGTGCGTAATCCTCTGGGTTCTGACAGCGCTCGAGCCCGGTCTCGAAGGTGATAACGCGCTTCTTGACGAGATCCGCGAGCGCTTGTTCGATCGTCTGCATCCCGAAAGCGCCGCCGGCTTGCATCGACGAGTAAATCATGTGGGTCTTCCCTTCGCGGATCAGGTTCCTGATCGCCGGCGTCGCGATGAGGATCTCGCACGCGACGACGCGACCGACGCCGTCGGCGGTCTTCAGCAGCTGCTGCGTCACGATGCCCTGGATCGTCGCCGCGAGCTGGATCCGGATCTGCTGCTGTGCGTGCGGCGGGAAGACGTCGATCACGCGATCGACCGCTTCGGGCGCCGACTGCGTGTGCAGCGTGGCGAACACGAGGTGTCCGGTCTCCGCGGCTGTGAGCGCGGTCTGGATCGTCTCCAGGTCGCGCATCTCCCCGACCAGGATGATGTCCGGGTCCTGCCGCAGCGCGTGCTTCAGCGCGTCGGCGAACGTGTGCGTATCGCCGCCGACCTCGCGCTGGTTCACGAGCGCGCGCTTGTGGCGGTGCAGGTACTCGATGGGATCTTCGACCGTCAGGATGTGGTCTTCGCGCTCGCTATTCGCGATGTCGACGACGGCGGCAAGGGTCGTCGATTTCCCGGATCCCGTCGGCCCCGTCACGAGGACGAGTCCGCGCGGAAGCCCCGCGAAGTCCGCGACCTTCCTCGGAACCCCGAGCTGCTCGAGCGACTTGATCTCGAAGGGGATGAGCCGGACGGCCGCACCGATCGCGTCGCGTTGGAAGTACACGTTCACACGGAAACGCGCCTTGCCGGGCAGGCCGTACGAAAGGTCGAGCTCGAGCTCTCGCTCGAGCGTTTCGCGCTGCTTCTGCGTCAGGATGCTGTAGATCATCCGCCGCAGATCCCCAGGCGTGAGAACCGGATAATCGTCGAGCCGCTGCAGGGATCCGTTGATCCGAAGCACCGGCTGCGAGTCGGCGGTCAGGTGGAGATCTGATCCGCGATCGTCGACGAGCCGCGTCAACAGGTCGTGCATGTTGAGCTTCTCTTCGGGGGTCTCGGCATGTGCCGGCGGCGTTCCGACCACCGGCTGCAGGACGTCCCCGTACGAGTCGCGCGGCGTCACCGCGTACGCCTCGATCGTGTCCGTGATCCGTTGCTTGACGGCAAGCGCCGGCTTGCACTCGTAACCCGTTATCTCCGCGACCTCACGCAGCGCCGCGTGGTTCGTCGGCTCGGCCATCGCGACGAGCAGCTCGTTGCCGCGCAGCTCGACCGGGACGACGGACAGCTTCAACGCGAGATCGCGCGGCAACAGTGTCGCGACGTTCGCAGGTGGTGGGTACGCGACGAGGTCGATGTAGGGGATCCCGATCTGACGAGCGACCGCCTCGACCAGCGAGTCTTCGGTCACGGCGCCCATCTCGAGCAGGATCTTGCCGAGCGGCTTCCCGACGACACGCTGGCGCTCCATCGCCTCCTGGAGCTGCTCGCGCGAGATGAGCCGCTCGTCGATGAGAACTTCGCCCAAGGGCTTGGAACCGGACATATGAGAATGAACCCCTCGTGATGGATCCCGTCTTTGGAACAGTCGGCGCGCGCGCTCTGCCCCTTTATCGATCATGGGCATAGGTTTCGCCCTTTGCGATTGCCGCCTCCTACCGGCCTTGACAGCCAAGGTTCCCCGATAGGAACAGCAGATACGCCTTACGCGCTGTCTTGCCGGTTGTGGCGGCGCCTCTACACGATCACCCGGAAGATCTCTTCCAGCGACGTTTCCCCTTCGAGCACCTTCAGGATGCCGTCTTGGCGCAGCGTGAGCATCCCTTGCTCGACCGCGACGCGCTTGATCTCTTCCGCCGATCTCCGCTCGACGGCCAAGCGCTCGATCTCTTCGGACATCAGCATCACTTCGTGCACGGCCATGCGGCCGCGGAACCCCGTGCCGGCGCACGAGTTGCAGCCGACGGCTTTGAACAGCCTCGGCGCCGTTCCATCGGCCAGCAGCGGCACGCGCGCTTCCTTCAGGGCCTCCACCGTCGGCTGGTAGTACTCCTTGCACTTCTCGCACAGCCGCCGGACGAGTCGTTGCGCAAGGATGCAGTCCACGGCCGACGAAACGAGGAACGGCTCGATCCCCATCTCGACGAGCCGTGTGAGCGCCGACGGCGCGTCGTTCGTGTGCAGCGTCGAGAGAACCAAGTGCCCGGTGAGAGCCGCTTGCACCGAGATCTGCGCCGTTTCGTGGTCGCGGATCTCACCGATCAGCACGACGTCGGGGTCGGAGCGGAGGATCGACCGCAGCGCGCTCGCGAACGTCAATCCAGCTTTCGGGTTCGTCTGCACCTGGTTGACCCCGGCGAGCCGGTACTCCACCGGGTCTTCGACGGTGATGATGTTGACATCGTCCACGTTGACGATGTACAGCGTGGCGTACAGC
>JBHELL010000083.1:0-4020 GCA_046263075.1 Actinomycetota bacterium
GGCGCATACGAGATCACCGCAGCCGACCTGGAAGCGGCAACGAGGACGGACATCGCGCCAGGCGACGTCGTTCTCGTGCGTACGGGATGGGGCTCGCTGTGGCCGGACGCGACGGCCTATCTCGGCCATGCGACCGGCGTCCCCGGTCCGGGCGAAGAAGGCGCTAAGTGGCTCGCATCGTTCGCGCCGCGCGCGGTGGGCTCGGACACGATCGCCTTCGAGCGCATCGCGCCCGGCGCGGGACACGCAACCTTGCCCGGGCATCGCGTGCTGCTCGTCGAGCACGGCATCCACATCGTCGAAACGCTGGCGCTCGAGGAGCTCACCGCCGCCGGCGTGACGGAGTTCCTCTTCGTCCTGTCGCCGCTCAAGATCGTCGGCGCCACCGGGTCGCCGGTCCGTCCTCTCGCCGTCGTGACGGCATGACGTACGCGCAACGGCTGGCGTCGTTCGTCGCCGGCGTGTCGTACGCGTCGCTTCCAGAGGCGATCTCGCGCTCCATCCGGCATCACGTTCTCGACACGATCGGCGTGTCTCTCGCTGCATTGCCGTTGGAGACCAGCGCGGGAGCGATCGACGTCGCGCGCGCGCAGGGGGGCACGCCGCAAGCACGCGCGATCGGTGTCGAAGATCCCCTCCCGGCATCGCTCGCCGCGTTCGTGAACGGCGTTCTCGCACACTCTTTGGATTACGACGATACGCACCTGCCGTCGGTCCATCACCCGAGCGCACCGGTGATCCCTGCCGCTCTCGCGGCCGCCGAGGTGACGGGAACCGGCGGGAAGGAGACGATGGCCGCGATCGCCGCGGGCCTCGAGGTGTGCGCGCGGCTCGGCATGGCGGGATTCGACAAGTACGCGCGCGCATCGATGTACTTCGACCGCGGGCAGCACGCGACGTCCATCTGCGGCGCGATCGCGGGGGCGGCGACGGCGGCGAAGCTCTTCGGGCTCGGCGATGAGGGCATCGGCCATGCGATCGGCATCGCG
Source organism: Actinomycetota bacterium (assembly GCA_046263075.1). Lineage (GTDB taxonomy): Bacteria > Actinomycetota > AC-67 > AC-67 > AC-67 > JBHELL01. The sequence continues at coordinate 990 of JBHELL010000083.1, forward strand.
GTGAGCATGGCCGCCGGCGTGATCGAAGGGAACCGCGCCGGAGGGACCGTGAAGCGGTTGCACTGCGGCATCGCTGCGAGATCCGCGGTGACCGCCGCGGAGCTCGCGCGCGCAGGCTTCACGGGACCGCCGACGGCGCTCGAGGGGCGGTTCGGTTTCTTCCAAGCGTTCCTCGGCGGCCGGTACAACGCGCCTGCGATCGCCGAGGGGCTCGGCAGGCTCTGGGAGATCGAGCGGATCTTCTTCAAGCCGTACCCGTGCAACCATTTCACGCACGCCGCGATCGACGCAGCCATCGCGATGCGCGCGCGCGGTCTGCGTCCAGACGACATCGACGAGATCACGATCGGCGTCGCCGGCGCGACCGTTCGTACCATCGGCGAGCCGATAGAGCGCAAGCGCGCGCCGGACACCGGTTACCAAGCGCAGTTCAGCGGCCCGTACGCAGTGACGGCGGCGATCTTCGGAGGTGGCGGGCTCGGGGTCGGGCTCGACGACTTCACCGACGAGCTCGCGCGCGCGCCCGAGCGGCGCGCGCTCATGGCGCGCGTGTCGGTCGTCGCCGACAAAGAGTGCGACGCGATCTTCCCGTCGCAATTCCCTGCCGTGCTCACCGTGCGCCTCCGCAACGGCGGTGAGCTGATCGAGCGCGTGATGGTGAACCGCGGAGGACCGCAGAATCCGCTCTCCGATGAAGACATCGCGACGAAGTTCCGAGACAATGCCGCGCGCGTCCTCGGGAGCGCGGAGATCGACGCGATAGAAGAAAACGTTGCGCGGATGGACCGGCTCGACGATGTCGGTGCGATCCTGCGGCCGGCGATGCACGCGAAGAAGGAGTGACGATGGCTCGCTACGACACCGTGATCGCCGGCGGAACCCTCGTCGTCCCGTTCCAGGGCGAGGTGCGCGGGGATATCGCGATCAAGGACGGACGCATCGCGGCCATCGCCGACGAGCTCGGACCGGCCGACGCCGCCGATGCGATCGACGCGCGCGGCAAACATGTCTTCCCCGGTGCGGTGGACGCGCACTACCACCTCGGCATCTACCGAGACATCACAGAGGACACGGAATCGGAAACGACGTCGAGCCTCGTCGGCGGCGCGACGACCGTCATCTCCTACTTCCGCACGGGCTCTCACTACTTGAACAGGAGCGGTCCCTACCGCGAGATATTCCCGGAGGTGTTGGAGAAAGTCGGCGGTCACTCGAAGGTCGATTACGGTTTCCATCTCGCGCCGATGACGTCCGAGCACATCGACGAGATCCCATGGCTCGTCGAGCAAGGTGTATCGAGCTTCAAGTACTACATGTTCTACAAAGGCTTGAACCTCTCCGCGGACTCTCGCGACGCGCGCGCGTACACGATGGCGGAGGAATACGACCTTGGTCACCTGTTCGAGATCATGGAAGCCGTCGCCGCCCTCGATCGGACGGCGGGCGGCCGCATCTCCGTGTCGCTGCACTGCGAACAAGCAGAGCTGTTGCGTGTGTTCATCGAGCGCGCGAAGGCGGACCCGACGGTTACCGGGCTTGCCGAGTACGCGGCGGGTCGCCCGCCGCTCACCGAACGCTTGTCGATCGAAGAGGCCGGCGTGCTCGCCGACGCGACCGGCGTGCGCGTGAATCTGCTGCACCTGTCGAGCGCGGAAGCGCTCCGAACGGCGACGGACGTGCGCGCGCGCTACGGCCTCGACGCCAACCTCGAATGCACGGTGCACCACCTCGCGCTGACGCACGAGTTGCTCGCCGGCAAAGGGCTCGGCGGAAAGGTGAACCCGCCCATACGCACGCAAGCAGACGTAGATGCGCTGTGGGACGGTGTGAGAGACGGCCGGATCGGCAACGTCGCGAGCGACCACGCGTGCTGCATGGAAGAGAACAAGGGCGACGACCTGTGGCCGGCATTGCCCGGGTTCGGCGGCACGGCACTGCTGTATCCCGTGCTCCTCAGCGAAGGGTTCCATCGCCGAGCCGTTCCGCTCGCGCGGCTCGCCGAAGTAGCCTCCGCGCTCCCCGCGCGCGCGTTCAACCTCTCGCGGAAGGGCCGCATCGAGGTCGGCGCCGATGCGGACCTCGCGATCGTCGACGTCGGTCTCGAGCGGACGGTCACACCCGAGCTATGCAGAAGCGCGCAGGATCACACCCCGTTCGAGGGGATCCCGCTCCGCGGATGGCCGGTGGCGACGCTCGTCCGAGGAACGCCGATGTTCCGCGACGGCGAGGTGGCGAAGGACTGGCCCGGCCGCTACCTCGCGCGCGCATAGCGAGGGGCTCAGCAGAGCGGAACGCCGTTCCACTTCCGTTCCGCTGTGCGGTACGCTGCTCCGGATGGCGACAGACGCCGGGCAGACCATCGTCGCGATCGAGCGCGCAGCCGACGTGCTGACGCTCTTCGCCGACGCGGACGAGGCGACGCTCGGCATGACCGAGATCGCACAGTCGCTGCATCTCTCGAAAGCCGTCGTCTATCGGATCCTGTCGAGCTTCCGCGCGAAAGGATTCGTCGACCTCGACGAGGCGACGCGGCGGTATTCGCTCGGGCCGCGCGCGCTGCACCTCGGGCTCGCGTATCAGCGTCGAACCGGTATCACGACCATCGCGCGCCCCGAGATGGAGCGCCTCAGCCGGGCGACGAACGAGACGGCAACCCTCAGCATGCGCACCGGCTGGGCGCGCGTCTACGTCGACCAGGTGACGCCGAACCGCGACGTGAAGATGGTCGTTCAACCCGGCGTCGAATACCCCCTTCACGCCGGCGGCTCATCGAAGGCGTTCCTCGCCTTCCTGACGCCGGAAGAGCAAAGCGAGTACCTCGCGCGAGGGCTCGCGAAGCTCACGAAGGCGACCCCGACGAACGTGAAGACCCTGCGGAAAGAGCTCGCCGAGATCCGAGAGCGTGGGTACGCGCAGTCCGAGGGGGAGCGGCTCGACGGGGCCGGGTCCGTCGCCGCCCCGGTCCTCGGCCACGACGGGACCCCCGTCGCGGTGATAAGCATCTGCGGGCCGGCCGAGCGATTCGCCGCAG
>JBHELL010000084.1:0-2651 GCA_046263075.1 Actinomycetota bacterium
GTATCGACTCGCCGGTCGCGGCCGCGCGCATGATGCGCCGCGGCTCGCGGGTGGTGTTCGTGCACTTCCACTCGCAGCCGTTAACCGACGGATCGAGCGCGCGCCAAGTGGCGGAGATCGTCGAGATGCTCACCCGGTATCAGTACGCGTCGACGCTGTACACGGTTCCGCTTGCCCCCTCGCAGCAACTCATCGCCGCCACCGCGCCGGAGTCGCTCCGTACGCTGCTCTACCGACGGATGATGATGCGCATCGCGAGCGCTATCGCGCGCAACGAAAGCGCGGGCGCCTTGGTCACGGGGGATTCGCTCGGGCAGGTCGCGTCGCAAACGTTGGAGAACCTGACGGTCGTCGAAGACGCCGCGGATCTTCCGGTGCTGCGTCCGCTCGTCGGGCGCGACAAAGAAGAGATCGTCGACGAAGCGCGCGCGCTCGGGACGTTCGAAGTCTCAAGCGCGCCGTGCCAGGAAGCGTGCGTGCTCTTCGAACCGAAGCGCCCGGCGACGAAGGCGACGATCGATCAAACGGTCGCGGGCGAGCGGGGCCTCGACTTCGGTCGGTTGATCGCCGACGCCACGGACCAGGCAGAGCTCAGGCGGTTCGCGTATCCGCCGGTCGCCGGGTCGCCCTAAAGCGGGCTTCCGCGGTCTAGACGGCTTGTCCGAGCAGCCCCTGAACCTGGGGCAGAAGGTCCTCGTCCATCATCGACTTCCGTAGATGTGCGTCGGCGAGGGTGCCCAGGTCGCTCGTGCCTTGATCCCGCGCGCGAAGGCCGCTCGACAGCGTCATGATCGGAACGCGAGGCGCGAATTGTTTGATTGTCGTGGCGAACTGGATCGGGTGCAGCTCGTTCATCGGCAGGCCGATGATGACGAGATCGATCGAGCGAGTGCGGATCGTCTCGAGAGCCTTGACGCCGCTCACTTCGGGAACGGTCTCGAAGCCGGCGCGGCGGAGCCGGGTCGAAAGGCGAGCGCGCGCTTCTTCGTCGCTCTCCACGATCATCACGGTTCCGCGCGGCTCGAGGGCCGTGGGCTGCCACGTCAACAACGCCTCGACGCGCGACGGATCGAGCGGCTTGGAGAAGAAGTAGCCCTGCGCGTACGCGCAGCCCGCTTGCCGAAGCTCGAAGGCCTGCGCCCCGCGCTCGACGCCCTCGGCGATCCCGCTCAGACCCATGCTCTCGGCGATCTTGAGGATGGCGCGGCCCAACGCGGCTTCCTCCGCGCCGTGATCGATGCCGTCGATGAACGACTTGTCGATCTTCAAGATGTCGATCGGCATCTTTCGGAGGTACGCGAGCGAGGAGTAGCCGGTGCCGAAGTCGTCCAACGCGATCCGGATTCCGAGCGTCTTCAACTGATGGAGTCGTTGCAGCATCTGGTCGTTGTCGACGACGATCGCGCTCTCGGTGATCTCGAGGATCAGTCGTTCCGGTGCGATACCACTGGAATCCAGGGCCGCCATCACGTGCTCGACGAAATCGGCTTCGGAGAGCTGGACGGCGGCGACGTTGACGCTGACGAAGCGCGGCTGCCGGGAACGGTACCGGTCCCACTCCCGGAGCTGGGAGCACGCCGATTCGAGAACCCACCGGCCGATGGGGACGATCAGGCCCGTATCTTCGGCGACCGAGATGAACCGACTCGGCGGCAACAATCCGAGGCGGGGATGATCCCAACGCACGAGGGCCTCGAACCCGACCACCTGATCGCCGTGAAGCTCGACGATCGGCTGGTACGCGAGACGGAGCTCGTCGCAGTCGATGGCACTGGACAGATCGTTCGCCAGCTCGGCGCTTTCGAGGACGGCGCGATGCATGCCGGGCTCGAAGATCGCGAAACGGCCTTTGCCGCTGCGCTTCGCGGCGTACATCGCGATATCGGCGTTACGAACGAGCTCGGATTCTCCGATGGTCGTGTCCGTACGGAGCGCGATGCCGATGCTCGTCGTGACCGACAAGCGACGCCCTTCGAACGTCAGCGGCGCGCTGATCGCGCGTAGGAGCCGCTCGGCGACGTCGGCGGCGCCGTCGTATCCGTTGGGACACTCGAGCAAGACGGCGAACTCGTCGCCGCCGAGCCGCGCGACGGTGTCCGGTGAGCGGACCACGTCTCGCAGGCGGTCGGCGATCACGATGAGCAGACGGTCCCCGGCGCCGTGGCCGGCGGTGTCGTTGATGGTCTTGAAATCATCGACGTCGAGGAACAGCACGGCGATGGGGGTTCCGTTGTCTGCGCTCCGCGCCATCGCCTGATGGAGGCGGTCACCGAAGAGCGCGCGGTTCGGCAGCCAGGTGAGCGGATCCTTCAACGCTTCTACCTCGCTCGACTTCCACCGAATGATGCTTACGGCGCTCGCGCAGAGCACGAAGAATGCGTGGATCCCTGCCCATTTCCACGGGTGCATGATGGCGTCGGGGTGGTTGTACACAGAGGTTGGGCTGAGCACACCCATGATCCCGTGTTGAACCGCGACATACACGATGGCAGCGCCGAACGGGGCCCAGTCGTGGTAGAGGGATACGGCAGCGAGGATGACGAAATAATGGAAGTGCAGCTCGATGACGCCGCCGCACAGATGGACCAGGTTCGCCGCGTCGTTGACCAAGCCGAACGTAACCGCGAGTGATCGGAACCGTCTGGTCGGCG
>JBHELL010000085.1:0-3662 GCA_046263075.1 Actinomycetota bacterium
CGGGCAGCACGGTGATCGACGGTACGTCGCCGGCCGGCACGAGAACGGCCCGCATCTACGACGATGCGACACTTATCGGAACCGCGGCTCCGAACGACGCAGGCGATTGGTCCACGTCACTGTCGTTCGCACCCCGGCAGCCGAAATCGATCACGGCGACAGGCGTGAATCTCTGCGGTGAAGGCCTGGCAAGCGTGGTCCGTTCATTCACCGTCACGTCGGTACGACCCACGATCGCAACACCGGCGGCGAACTCCTTCCTGTCGACGACGAGCCCGCCGGTCGGCGGAACTGCAGAACCCGGTGCGACGATCGACATCTCCGAGGCCGGAACGCCGCTGGCGACGCTCAGCGCAGACGGCACAGGCGCTTGGAGCGTGCCGATCGATCTCAGCGAAGGACCGCACACGCTTACGGCAACCGCGACCATCGGGGGTTTCACCAGCTTGCCTGCAACACGTTCCTTTACGCTGGACGTCACGGCGCCGCTCGCGCCGACGATCGCATCGCCTGCGGACGGCTCGACGCTGGAACCGACTGTTACGTTCTCCGGTCAATCGGAGCCGTTATCCAGGGTCGTGGTCGTGAGCGAGGCGGGCACCGTGGGCCAAGCGACGACCAATGCGGCCGGCGCGTGGACGCTTCCGGCGGTCCTGGACGTCGGCGTTCACACGTTGTCGGCACACGCGGTTGATCGTGCGGCCAATGTCGGTCCCGATACCGCACCGATAACGCTGACCATCATCGATCCGCTGAAGATCCTCTCCCCTGCCGAGGGCGGCACATACCCGGGGAACGTGCAGTTCGACGTCGTCACCTCGCCTGCCGCCGTGGAGCTGATCATCTTCGACAACGGTGTCGCGATCGCGCGTAAGCCGGTAGCCGGCAGGCGATTCAAGGGCATCGTTCCTCTCGGCGACGGCGTGCATTCGATCACGGTGCAGACGCGCGCATCGGATAACAGCCTGAGTGCCGTCACGAACGCGCGCACGTTCACGGTCGATGCGACGGCTCCCACGGTGACGGTGTCCGGGCTCGGTGGCACGATGCTGACTTTGATCCCGGGGATGTCGTTGTCCGGCTCTGCGACCGACCCGGGAACGACACCATCAGGGGTCACGCAGATCAAGATCTCTTACACGGGAGTCGGCGGGGGTCATTACGACCAGGTCGCAACCTGCACCGGATGCACCGGCGCGAACGTCACCTGGACGGCGAGCCCGTCGGCGGTCATCCACACCGCGGGCGTGTACAACGTAGTCGTCTATGCAGCGGACGCGGTCGGCAACACCTCCGGCACGCAGAGAACGCAGATCATCGTCTTATAGGGCGCATGCGAAGAGCCGGCATCGAGGGGCGATGCCGGCTCTTCGTTTTCCGCGCTAGCTGAACATTCCGGTGACTTTGTCGAAGATCGACTGGAAGAAGCTCGTCACCGCGCCGCCTTTCGCCCAGTTCAGCAGCAGCAACGCGATCGTCGCTGCGACGAGGATCACCAGCGTGTACTCCGTCGTCGACTGACCGGCTTCCGCAGCGCACCAGATCCTCACGACGAGCCGCCGTGCGGCCTCGCGCGCTTTCGCTCGGAGCGTCCGTACCATCTCACCCTCCTTCCCGGATGCCCCGCCTCGCACGGACGCGCGCATCCCGCGCGTCCACGAACGCGCACGGCGCGCGCTCGTCCCACGTTTCGCTACACGTTGCTCAGCGTTCTGATCGCGGAGATCGCCACCGGGGCGATCGTCAGCAATACGAACGCGGGAAGGAAACAGAACACCAGCGGGAATATGAGCTTCACGGGCGCGGTACGTGCATCGGCTTCGGCGGCCGCGCGCGCTTTCGCACGGACCTCCTCCGCGTGTGCGTCGAGCGTCGCAGCCACGGGTGTACCGAACCGCTCGGCGCGCGCGAGCCCGTCCATCAGCGCGCGCACGTCGGCGGACCCCGCGCGTTCGGCGACCGTCGCGTACGCGCGCGAACGCGGGACGCCCACGTCGAGCGCACGCAATCCCTCGGTCAACGCGTCGCCGAGCGGTCCCGGCGTTCCCGGCGCCACCAGCCGGAGCGCGCGCTCGATACTCATCCCCGACCGCACGCATGCACCGATGCGATCGAGCGCTTCCGGTAATGCGTCGTCTGCACGTTTCGCGTCGGCGCGCGCGAAGCGTTCGTGCCACGCCCGACCTGCGCGCCACCCGATGCCGAGGCCGAGCGGGATCGCGGCGACGGCGCGCGCGCCGTGCGACGCGGTCGCGAGCAAGAACGCGACGATCACGGCGCCCATCGCGCATCGCCCGACGAGCAAGTCGTCGGTCGACCAGGAGCGCGCCGCGCGCGAACGGGCGCGGACGAACCTGCCGACGCCAGCAGCGCGCGCGGCGCGCGCAGCCACCCGGCGGCGCCCGATCCGCCGTCGCACACCGCGCCGGTACCGCGTCAGAGCAAGGCCACCCCGCCCAACACCGCTTCGCGACGTCACCGCAGCACCGCGCGCATCCACAAGGCGCCCCCTCCCTCGAGCACGACGCCGCCCGCGAGCAGCGTCCATCCGAGTGGATCGTGGGTCAGGAACCGCAATTGCTGGCGCGCGCCGGATCCGGCGAGCACGAATAACGCCGCCGGCATCGCTCCGATCACAAGCGCAGACAATCGTGCTTGTGACGTGGACGCGCGCCGGTCGCGATCGAGCCGCGCGCGCTCGGCGATCGACGTCACCGCTACGTCGAGGATCACCGGGAGGTTCGCTCCCGACGTGCGTCCGATGCGCATCGTTTCCGCCGCCGTGCGCGCAGCTTGTGTTCCCGCCGTGGCGCCGAACGCCTCGATCGCGTCTTCGATCGATCCTCCGACGCCGAGCCGCACGATCGCCGCATCGAGGGCCTCGCGCAAAGGTTGCCGGGATGCTTCGCGCGCGGCTTCCAATGCCTGCGGGAGGCTCCGCCCGGCACGGAGCGCCGACGCCAGCGACCGCAACGCATCGGGCAACTGCGCATCGACGGAGACTGCGTGTTTGCGTTTGGCTCGCGCGCGCAGCACCGGCTCGGCGACGACTGCGCCGGCGGCGCCTACGCACGCGAAGGCGACACCGCCTGCGACGAAGCCACCGAGTGCGGCGCCGCAAACGCGGAGCGGCCGGATCCGCGCGATGAACGCGCGGGCGCGGTCTCCGATCCGCAACCGGACGCCGGCGAGCGCTCGCACACGTGCGCCGAGCCTCGCGCGCCCGCGGAACCACAGCAGGATCGCGACCGCCGGCAGCACCGCGAGGATCACGGCACGTCCTTCAGCGTCAGGTCGCGCGCCACCTCGCAGATCGCGCTGATCGTGCGCGCGCCGGAAGCGCCGCGCGTGACGTGCACGATCAGGTCCAGCGCCGAGCCGATCTGCCGCCGGACCGCATCGGCAGGAACGCGCGAAGCGCCGCTCAGCGCCATCGCTTCGAGCCGCGTCAGCAGGTCGGCGGCAGAGTTCGCGTGCGCGCTGCTCATCGAGCCTTCGTGACCGGTATTCATGGCCTGCAACATGTCGAGCACCTCTGCCCCGCGCACCTCGCCGACGATGATGCGGTCCGGGCGCATCCGCAGGGCGTTGCGCACGAGATCCTGGATCGTGACTGCGCCTCGTCCTTCCAGGTTCGCGGGACGCGCCTCGAGCGGCACGAC
>JBHELL010000086.1:0-6460 GCA_046263075.1 Actinomycetota bacterium
CGTTCATCCCCGCACCGTCCGGTGCGTCGTACCCTGCCGTCATGAAGCGCGCGCTCCTGGTGGTTGGGGTTATCACGTGCCTCTTCGGCGCCGAGCCGCCGGCGCGCGCTGCCGACCTTCCCGTGAGCGGCGCACTGGTCGTGATGCCTGCGGATAAGGCGCTCGACATCGCGCGTACGCACGACGGCACGCTCGGCATCGGCGTTTACCCGTCGAGCCGGCAAACCCAGGCTTTCTTGAACCGCATCGGTGAGGTCGCGCGCGACGACACGATCCACGAGTCTCCGCTCGCCGTAGCGCTCATAAACGCAGGCATCATGCGCATGCCCAACTTCGAAGAGCCCTGGACGAGCCCGACCCTCAGCAGCTCGCCGATCATCGCTTCGCTCTGTTGCACCGGAGCCATATCGACGAGCACTTTCGCCATCGCCGACTCTTCCGACGAGGGCACGGTGTCGAACAACCTGTCGCAGCGCCGATGGTCGAACGCGATCGTGATAGGCGTGGGCGACCAGACACCCGTTTGGGTGTGGGTGAGCGGTGAGCGTGGTGTTCTCGCCGGTGGAACCTCGCACCGCGATGCCGTCGTGACGCCCTACGACATCACGGCGACGATCATGAAGTGGTACGGCCTTCCCATGCCTGCCGGAGCCGTCGGGGAGCCGCTGCGCGCGAAACGTCGGGCGACGCCGATGGCCGAGGTGCGCGCGCTGGCGGCGCGCATGGAGCGCGACAGCTCGTTCGGGCCGCCGCTCACAGGCGCGACCGTTTTCTTCGGGATGCCGTTCCTGCTCGCGGCCGTCCTGTTCGCGTGGAAGAAGCGCGCGACGCTCGCAGCGACCTTGTTGCGGGGATGCGTGATGGCGCCTATGGGGTATCTGGCGGGCTTGTTCGTCCCGAGCGGACGCTGGTACGTGCGCGCGCTCCCGCTCGTCGCGCTGTTCGTGGGCGGTCTGCTCTGCCGAGCCGGGAGCACGCGCCGCTACATCGGCTGGGTTCTCGTCGGCACCGCTTCCATCGTTGCGGCATTCACGGTGATGGCCGCCGCGCAACCGAACGGGTACATCGCGAGCTCGATCTGGGGCGACCCCCTCGTCTCGTGGCGCTTCTTCGGTCTTCAGAATTTCCTGACGTCCTTCGTCACAGGCGGCGCGATCGCGGGAGTGCTCCTGCTCGGCGCGCCTGCGATCGGCTGTGCGCTCGCAGCCGTCGCCGCATTGCTGCTGTTCGGGGACCCGCACCTCGCGGCGAACTACATCGCCGTTCTCACCCTGGGCTTCGGAGCGAGCGTCGCGCTATTGGTGCTCCTGCGCAAGCAAGTCGAAGCATGGTTCGTAGTACCCGCCGCCGCGGTGGCCCTCGGCGCAACCGTTGCGGCGTTCTGGGTCGACGCCGGCTCGCCCGTCAGTCACGGCGGTCGAGCCGCGCGCACGATCGAGGCCGGGGGCCTCCATGCGGCGTGGAACATCTTCAGCGAGCGCGCGCACCTCAACTATCACCAAGTCGTCGGTATCCCCGTCGCCGGCCCGATCGCGTTCGTGCTGTTCTTGGCCGCGGTCGTCGCACTGATCGTGTGGGCGTTCAAGGCGCTCGACGCCGACCACCGCACCCGCGCGGCAGTTGCAGGTGCCGCCGCTACCGCGCTGGCCGCGCTGTTCATGGAGGACTCGGGGTTCCTGACGGGGATGATCCTCGGCTTCTATCCCGCACTCGCGTTCGCTGGGTGGCTCTGCGCGCGCGAGCCGCGCGCGGCGGAGCAGGTCGCGTCGGGCGAGCCCCTTCCGGAAAGCTCGACGACTCGCTACTGGACGCGCTGACGTACGTCGTCGTCGAGCGCCGTGCGCGCGCGACGTCGCCTGACGTACCACAGGCAGATACCCGCGACGATAAGGACGGCCACGCCGATCGACGCGAGCGAGAAGGAGTGCAAGACCTTCTTCCAGCTCGCACCGAGCGCCCATCCGAAGCCGAGCAAACCGGCGGACCAGGGAAGCGTCCCCGTGAAAGTGAAGACCAGGAATCGCCGGAGGTCCATCTCCGCGATCCCGGCGGGGATCGATATCAGCGTGCGAGCAAGCGGGATGAAACGACACACGAAGACGGCACCTTCACCTCGTCGGGCGAACCACTCCTCGGAGCGATGGAGATGCTCTTCGGTTATCAAGACCCGCTTGCCCCAGCGCAGGATCACGACTCGTCCGAACCGGCGGGACACGCTGTAGGCGATCAACGATCCGATCGTCGCACCGACGGCCGCGACGAGGACGGCCGCGACGAAGTTGAGGTCGTGTTGCGAGACGAGATACCCACCGTAGAGCAGGGGCACCTCGGATGGGATCGGCAACCCGATGGTGTCGACCACCATCAAGAGCAAAAGCCAAAGGATGAAATCGTGACGGAGACCTTCGACGAAACCCTGCACGGGCGCATCCTAAGGCAGAACCAGCCCGGCTAATGAGCTCGCGAACCCTTGCTAGTCTTCGGCCGCTCTATGTCATCCGACGATAGAAACGCCTCTCCGTACACCGCTCCGAGCGAATCGCCGTCGAGCCTGCTCGCGCTGCTCAAGCGCCGCTACTTCCGGAGGATGTGGTCGATCACGACCGTGTCGAGCCTCGGCGACTGGCTCGGCGTCTTCGCGCTCACGTTCTACGTCAAGAACATCTCCGGCCACGCGGAGTTCGCCGTCGGCGGCGTGTTGCTTTTCCGCGTGATCCCCGGCCTTTTCTTCGGGCCGTTCGCCGGCGTTCTCGCCGATCGCTTCGACCGCAGGCGCCTGATGGTCACCGCCGATCTGTGTCGAGCCGCTCTCATCGCGTCGATCCCCTGGATGCACGCGGTGTGGGAGCTCTTCGTCGTCTCCGCCGTGATGGAAGTGTTGGGGCTGATGTGGGCGCCGTCGAAGGATGCGACGATCCCGAACCTCGTCGACCGGTCGCAGCTGATGACCGCGAACCAGCTGAGCTTGATCACGACATACGCCACGTTCCCGATGGGCGGCGCACTCGTCGCGCTGCTCGCGATCCCCGCGGCGGTGCTGGCGCACTTCCATGCTCCGGGCGCGTTCAGCCAGTCGACGACCCTGGCGTTCTTCGTAGACGCGGGCACGTTCTTGTTCTCGGCGTCGATGGTTGCGACGTTCCCCGCAGAGCTGATGCGGACGAAGCGCGCGCTGCGACAGGTCGGTAACTGGAACCCGCTGAGCGAGCTGTTGGAAGGCTTCCGCTTCATCCGGCGAAGCCCCATCGTGCGCACGCTCGTCGTCAGCGCGTGGATGGCTTTCTCCGGTGGTAGCGCCGTCATCTCGCTCGGCCCGATCTTCGCGGGACGCATCGTCCGCGGCGGTGAGGCGGCCGGCCAGGCGGCATGGGGCGCGCTCATCATCGCGGTCGGTATCGGGCTCGTCGGAGGGATGATCACCGCAGGGTGGATCGCGCGGCGCGTCGAGCGTGAGTACATCTTCCCATTCGGCCTGACGTTGAGCGGCACTCTCACCGTCGTGACGGCGAGCATGACGGCGATCAAGCCCACGATCGTCAGCACGGTGTTCGTGGGGTTCGGCGCCGGCATCGCATGGGTGACGATCTACACGTTGCTCCAAGAGCGAACGGACGACCGGTTGCGCGGGCGGACCTTCGCGACGCTGTACACCGGGATCCAGCTCTCACTGTTCATAGGGCTTGGCGGATGGCCGATCCTTGCCGGCCTCGTCGGCGATCACACGGTCCGGATGGGCGCCGGGACGTTCGACGTCGCGGGCGTTCGCGTGGCGCTGTGGGGCGGCGGCCTCGGGCTCGTCGTATCGGGTGTAACCGCATGGCGCGCGATGCACGGCAAGACGCGTCGTCGAGCCGCGCGCTTACGAGGTCTCCGGCTCTCGCAAGGCGTTTCCGGCGGCGCGCGCAGCGGGCTGTTCATCGCGTTCGAAGGCGGCGAGGGAGCAGGGAAGTCGACGCACATCGAGCTGCTGTCCGATTGGCTCCGTCAACAGGGCAAGCACGTCACGGTGACGCGGGAACCGGGTGGCACCGCGATCGCGGAAGAGATCCGGCGGATCTTGCTCAACCCCGCGACGAAAGAGATGGACCCGAAGACGGAAACGCTCTTGTTCGCTGCGGGGCGCGCGCAGCACGTGGCGGAAGTGATCCGCCCGGCGCTCGAACGCAACGACGTCGTTCTCTGCGACCGGTACGTCGACTCGTCGATCGCGTACCAGGGACTCGCGCGCGGGCTGGGGGAAGACGACGTCTTGCATCTCAACGTTTGGGCGACCGACGAGCTGCTGCCGGACGTCGTCGTTCTGCTGCACGTGGATCCGGAGAAGGGACTCGCGCGCACCGGCGGGCGCCGCGACCGGATGGAGCAAGAAGAGCTAACGTTCCATCGCAAGGTGAACGAGGCCTACCTGCATCTGGCGCGCGAATACCCGAGCCGTTTCTCCGTGGTCGACGCTTCCGGAACGATCGAGCAGGTGCAGGGTCAGATCCGCACGGCGATCCTTCCGTTCCTTCAAGAGGTGACGACGCTGTGAGCGCGCGCACGAAGACTCCCGCGATGTGGGAGCGGCTCGTCGGACAAGAGCGCGCGGTGGGACTGCTCCGAGGCGCTGTCGAGTCGGGAACCGTCGGCCATGCGTATCTCTTCGTCGGCCCGCAAGGCGTCGGGCGAGAGCTTGCCGCGTTGGCGCTCGCAGCCTCGCCCAACTGCCCCGAAGGCGGATGCGGCGCATGCACGGTCTGCGAACGGGTTCTGCGCCGCGCGCATCCCGACGTCATCACGGTTGCGCCCGAAGGCGCGCAGATCCTCGTCGAGCAAGTGCGTGAAGTGCGCGCGCTCGCGCATCGTTCCCCCTTCGAAGGGAAGACCAAGGTCGTCATATTCGAAGATGCACACAGGCTGAATCCCGCGGCGGCGAACGCGTTGTTGAAGGTGCTCGAAGAGCCGCCCGGTGACGTGGTCTTCCTGCTCGTGACCGGATCGCCAGAGGATGTTCCCGAAACGATCGTGAGCCGCGCACGCCGGGTAGACTTCTTCCCCCTCGGCCCCGCGGCGATCGCGACGGTACTTACCGACCAGCACGACGTGGACGAACAGACGGCGGAGTGGGCCGCTCGTACCGGAGGCGATCTTTCGACTGCGCTGCGGTTCGTGAAAGACGATGCCGCGCCGAGCCGCCGCGCCGGCCACCTCGAGCTTCCGGGGCGGCTCGTCCGCGGTGGCCCCGGCGAAGCGTTGCGCGCGGCGGCAGAGATCACGAAGGAAGCGGATGCAGCTGCGGCCGCGCTCGGCGCTCGTCACAAGGAGGAGCTGGCGCGCGCCGTGGAGGCGTTCGGCGAAGGTCGAGGCTCGTCGGCCGTGCGTAAACGGATCGAAGACCGGCACAAGCGCGAACAACGACGGAGGACCACCGAGGCCTACGACTCGGCTCTGCGCGATCTCCAGTCGTTCTATCGCGACGTGTTGCTGCTCGGCGCGGGCGTATCCGAAGAACAGCTCGTCAATAGAGAGATCGCCGAGCGGCTCGCGCGCGCGGCCGGCGTTGCAGATCCGGCGTGGCTCACGTGGGCGCTCCTTCGGATCGAAGAAACGCGGCGTGCGCTCGAGCGCAACGTCGTTCCGCAGCTCGCGCTCGAAGCGTTGTTCATGGAGCTTGGGACGCCGCGCGCTCGCGCGGCTGCGCGCGCATGACAGGGGATCGGTCGCACGCGATCGTGCCGTTCACGCTTGCCGAGCGCGCAGACGCGCTGGCCGAGCTCGATCTCTTCGAAGGTCTCACGCACGACGAGCTCGTACAGATCGCAGCGCGCGCGCACGTTCTCGCGTTCGCGCATGGCGATGTGATCGTTCCGCAGGGGGAGGCAGGTCTCGGCTTCTACGTCATCGAGTCTGGAACGGCAGACGTCGAACGGGACGGCGCAACGGTGGCGAGCCTGCAGCGCGGCGACTTCTTCGGCGAGGTTTCGCTCCTCGAGTGGGAGCCGCGCAACGCGACGGTGAGAGCTACGTCCGATGTGCGCTGCATCGGGATCCTGCGCAGCTTCTTCAAAGGGATGCTCGAGTCGTACCCTCGAGTTGCGATGCGGGTCCTCGAGCAGGAGCGGGGCCGGCGAACGGTCGAGCCGGATTGAGAACCGTTGCTACTATTGGCGATCGCGCCGGAGTAGCTCAGTGGTAGAGCTTTCGATTCGTAATCGAAGGGTCCGGGGTTCGAATCCCCGCTCCGGCTCCACACAGGTCCGAGGCGCAAACGACGACGCCGCCCCTTAGGACGGCGTCGTCTCTGTGCTCGACAGCTTAGACAGCGCTCGACAGCTCAGACAGCGTCTTGGAGTGTCTCTGCCAACAGTCGCTGCGCGATGCCCCGACGGAACATGTCTTGCCGCTCCTTCTCGGTGACGCCGCCCCACACGCCGTAGCGCTCACGTTTCTGCAGCGAGCCGACCAAGCAGCGCTGCTGAAC
>JBHELL010000087.1:0-3184 GCA_046263075.1 Actinomycetota bacterium
GCGGAGCCTCGTACTCGTACCGGAAGCCGGGAACGACCTCTTCGCCGAACCGCGTCACACGATCAGGCCGCGGCGAACCTCGGCCACCTGCATCTGCTTCGGGTCGAAGTGCTTCTTGAGGACGTCCATCCCGGAGTCGAAATCCATGTTGGGGCCGCAGGTGAACGTGTCGACGGCTGCGTATCCGTGCTCCGGCCATGTGTGGATGGAGATGTGCGACTCGGCAAGGATGCAGACGCCCGAGTAGCCGCCGTTCGGGAACGGAACGAATCGCGTATCGAGGAGCGTCGCCCCGGTGGCGCGCACCGTTTCGACCAACGCCTCTTCACCAGCTTCGGGCTTGTCGAGGTTCTGTGCATCCCAAAGTTCGATCAAGAAATGCCGTCCAAGCGCGTTCATTCCGTTCACCCCCTCCAGAGCACCGCGGCAGCGATCGCGGAACCGATCCGATCCACGGTGTGTTCGGCCGATACAAGGTGCAGATCGAAAGGCTCGAGACCGCGCACACGCATGCCTTCTTCCACCATCAGAGTCGTGCGCGCTTCGATCTCTTCCTGGGTCTCGTCGTGGCCGCTCGCTTCCATCAGCACACCGCCGCGCTGCGTCCAGCCGACGCCGATGCACGCCGCGATGGTTTGTCCTGGTTTGGTGGAAGTGACCTTCGCGTACGCAGCCGGGGTGAGCGCGCCGAACGGAAGATCTGGAAGGGGTGCGATGCGCGCGTCCGGCGGAACGATGCTCGAGACGCGGATGAGATTGACGTCGCCGATCCCTGCTTTCCGCAGGGCGTTATCGAAAGCCGTTAGCTCGGAGTCGCCCTCGGCGGCTCCCGAAGCGAGACACACCAGCTTTGGCTGCTCGTACATCCCACCCCCAATCTCGCACCCCGCGCGTTTCGCGGGCCAGCATGACTGCTGCGCGGCCATCCTGGACCGCGCAGCCGTTGCTTTTTACCCCACTGAACCCTTAGGTGCAACCTTTTCGGGGAGCGGGATCTCTCCGTGCGGGTGAGAGGACTTGAACCTCCACGCCCTTACGAGCACATGGCCCTCAACCATGCCTGTCTGCCTATTCCAGCACACCCGCGCGAGCGCACAGGATACCAACTGCGCACCCACGTTGAACCGATCACGCACAGGGGGCGCGCGACCAGGACTCGGCGTTCCAGAAGGGTCCATCCGCCGACGCGTTCGCGCGCGCGCCGCAGATGACGTCGCTGCGCACCGCGAGGCTCACACGCAGCGTCGCGAACGGAACGACGAGCGCGGAATGAACACGCGGGGCGCCGCCGGGCGGGCTCCGCCATACGACGAGCGCCGCGTCGAAGCGCGCGCCGGGGATCCACTTCCGCCAGAGGTTGTCGTTATCGAGCGCAAGCGGCTGTACGTCGAATCCGGCGCGCGCGGCCTGGAACTGCACGGCGCGCGCGAGCAGTTGCGCGAGCGGCTCCGTCGAGATCGTCGCGAGGGTGAAAGAAAGCTCGACGCCGTGTTTCTTGCGCGGCTTCGACCCGCTCCAGCCATCGGCGTCGAGCGAGCGGCGCGCGCCGGCAACGTCGGGAGGGGACGGGGCTGAAGTCGTCGATGGGTCCGTGCTCGTCGTTGGGTGGCCCTGCTCTTGGATCTCCCCGGCGACGATCCGCGCGCGATCGATGCTTTGAACCAACGCGCGCCGCACGACCGGGTCGCGCAACGCCCCTCGCGTGTCGTTCAACACCAGGCCGATCCACGTCGGTCCCTCGTCCGTCGAAACAGGCGTCGAGCCGAGCAACCGCAACCATTCAGGTGTCACGTACGGGCCGAGGACGTCGATCTTCCCTTGCGCGAGCAGCGCGCGAGCGCCGTCGGGATCCGGAACGAAGACGAACCGGATCGAGTCGAGCGGCGGCACCGTTCCCCACGCGCGCGGATTTCGCA
Organism: Actinomycetota bacterium; assembly: GCA_046263075.1. GTDB lineage: Bacteria > Actinomycetota > AC-67 > AC-67 > AC-67 > JBHELL01. Next base: position 1,917 of record JBHELL010000087.1, read on the forward strand.
CGAGCACGACGTCGAGGCCCCGATGCCATGCGCCCACGACGAACGCTCCCCCGCCGACCGACCAGTTCGCGTAGGCGCGCACGTGCGCAGGGATGACGCCGAGCCCCGCAGAGAAGAGATCGTCGGGATGCGCAGGCATCGCCGTGAACCTGATGCGCGCGCGCTTCGACGTGAGTGCCTCGATCGACGCGATGCGCGCGTAATCGGGGAACAGCGCGCGCGCGCGTCTCCACGTCGCGGTGAGATCGGCGACGGTGATCGCCTTCCCGTCGCTCCACACCGCATCGGGTCGAAGCTCCACGGTCATCGTGCGCCCGGCGATCACCGGATCCGACGCGAGCAGCCATCGCTCGCGCGCGCCTTGCGGGCCGAAACGCCACAATGCAGGCATCACCGCGCGGACGATGTCCCGTGCCGCCGGCTCGTCTCCCGCCGCAGCGAACGGATCGAGCGTCGCAGGTTCCGAGGGATACGCAACCGTGACGGTCCCGCCGCGCGAGGGTTTCGACGCTGTCGGAGGCGGCGTGGGATGCGGCTCCGCTCGATGCGAAGGACACGCCGTTGCAACGAGGAGCAGCGCGGCGAGCGCGCGCTTACTTCGAGGCCAGCCAGACCGCGGAGCCATCGAATGTTCCCGCCCCCGACAACAGGAAGCCGCGTACGGACGACGCGACGGCCGTCCGGTTGCGGAAGAAGACGATGGGGATCAGCGGCATGAGCGACAACGCACGTTGCTCGGCGACACGGTAGAGGTTCAACCGCGCCGCTTCGTCGCGCTCGCCGCGCGCGCGATCGATCAAGCTGTCGAAGCGAAGATCGTGGAACCCGACCTTGTTGTTCTGGGAACGCGATCGGAGCTGCTCGGCCACGAACCCGTCGGGTGTCGGCACATCCGTCAGCCACCCCAGCTGTGCGAGATCCTGCTTCCCCGTCGCGAGGAACGCGCCGTAGGCATCGGCGGAGTGGCCGCGCAGCGACGCGGTGATCCCGATCGAGGCGAGCGCCGAACGGACGGCCTCCGCGACGTTCCGGCTCGACGTTTCGGAGATGTAATCGATCGCGATCGCCGGCGGCTTGCCGCGGAACACCGACGTGATCGTCGCGCGGGCGTTGTCGAGCTGGAGTGAGCATGCGTCGCAGGCGTTCGGAGCGAACCCACGAACACCGTCCGGGATGTACCCGCTCGCCGCCGTCTTCGTTCCGCCGTACACGGTCCGCGCGATCGCGTCGCGATCGATCGCGTGCGATATCGCCCGGCGAACCCGCGG
>JBHELL010000088.1:0-3684 GCA_046263075.1 Actinomycetota bacterium
GCCTGAACTGACGTACACCGGTCCTTCTATCCGCGAAGCGACGGACGAGCTCGCGCAACGCAAGGACCATTACCGCGCGATGGGTGGCGCGGACAAGGTGGCGCGTCAGCATTCACTCGGCAAGCTGACCGTGCGACAGCGGATCGACAAGCTGTTCGACCCCGGCACTTTCACCGAGTTCGCAATGCTCGGACACCATCAGTCGTCGAGCCCCCAGATGCAAGGGAAATTCACGCCTGCCGACGGTGTCGTGACGGGGGTCGGCGCGCTCGCGGGCAGACGCGTGTGTTTGATCGCGTACGACTTCACCGTGATGGCCGGCTCGATGGGCATGGTCGGGGAAGTGAAGTCTGCGCGTATGCGCGAGCTTGCATTGCGCGAACGGATCCCGATCGTATGGCTCATCGACTCCGCCGGCGCGCGCATCCAGGAGGCCGCGGGCTCGATGTTCGCGCGCACGGGTGAGCTGTTCCGTGAACAGGTCGTGATGAGCGGCGTCATCCCGCAAGTTGCCGCGATGATGGGTCCCGGTGCCGCCGGAACGGCTTATATCCCAGGCCTGGCCGACTTCGTTCCGATGGTGAAGGGCACGTCTTCCATGGCGCTCGGCGGGCCACACCTCGTGAAGGCGGCCGTCGGTGAAGACGTGACCGAACAAGAGATGGGTGGATCGCAGGTGCACTGCAGAGTCTCCGGAGTCGCCGATCGGGAGGTGGCCGACGACGACGCCTGCCTCGAGTCGATCCGCAACTACCTCTCGTTCTTCCCGGCGCACAACCAAGAGAAGCCGCCGGTTCGTCTCGAAGCCGCCGACCCGGTCGATCGTCGCTGCGAGGAGCTATACGACATCGTTCCGGCGAACCCACGCCAGGCATACGACATCAGGAAAGTGATCACGTCCATCGTGGACGACCGCGATTTCTTCCCTATGAAACCGGAGTGGGCACGTTCGATGGTCACCGGATTCGCTCGTTTCGGCGGCCGTCCTGTTGGGATCGTTGCGAATCAGCCGATGTTCCTCGGTGGTGCGATCGATGTGAACGCCGCAGATAAAGCGGCGCGCTTCGTTTGGCTCTGCGATGCATTCAACGTTCCATTGCTGTTCCTGATGGATTGTCCAGGGTTCCTCGTCGGCTCGGCGGTCGAGAAGCAAGGCATCATCCGGCACGGTTCGAAGATGCTCTTCGCTGTTTCGGAAGCGACGGTCCCGAAGATCACCATCGTGCTGCGCAAGGGATACGGCGCCGGGTACTACGTGATGAACGGGCGCGCGTACGAGCCTGATCTGTTGGTGGGATGGCCGACCGCGGAGATCAGCGTTATGGGTCCCGAGGGTGCGGTAAACATCATCGGGCGGTCCATCCTCGAGAAGATCCCGGAAGAGGAGCGAGACCAGAAGCGGAACGAGATGATCGAAGCGGTGCGCGCGCAGATCGGTCCATACGTTGCGGCCGGATGGGGATTCCTCGACGACTTGATCGACCCTGCCGAGACGAGGAGCATCGTCTGCAAGGGCCTCGTCAGCGCGGAGAACAAGACGATCGAGCGGCCGTGGCGTAAGCACGGGGTGCTGCCGGTATGACGCGCCGGCTCGTCCTCAGGACGCGCACGGCGTAGATGCGCAGGCTCATCGCGTACGTTCACGTTCCGAGCGTTGACGCCACTGCGCCCTGGCGCACCGCCGACGGCGCGCGCCAGATCCAAGCGATCGAGGGATGGGCGGCCGAGCACGGTGCGCGCGTCACCAACGTCGCGGTGGATCGCGCTGCATCGGGACTCGACGCCGTCGTCGACCGCACCGGATTCGATCGAGCGGTCACATTGGTTCGAGACGGAGAAGGCGACGCGATCGCGACGGCCTCGATCGACGACCTGGACGAAGACATGGTGATGCAGGAGCTGATGCTCGCCGAAGCCGCGTCGCGACACGTCGCCGTTGTTTCCGCGTCGCCGGAAGATCGACGTGTCCTCGCCGAGCCTCCCGAAGACGTTTCGCGCGCGCTCGTGCGCCGGGCGATCCGGGAGCTACGGCAGTTCGAGGGCGCGATGCGATCGCTGCGCGCAGGCGCGCACCGGCGCGTGCAAGCCGAGGACGAGCGATCGGCTGCTGCGCTCGCGGCGTTCGAGGCGGAGCAGGAGCACGGGGAGACGGATGGGTTGCCTCCCGGGCGGAACCGGCTGGCCTGGCTCCTGCGGAAACGGCGAACGGGAGCGCCCTGACGCGCGCGCCGATACGGGTTGCGCGCGGTCAGTAGCATGGAACACCGATGCGCGCGGAAACGATCACTGCACCAACCAGGGTCGATCAGCCCGACGTCGATGAAGTCGTCGAGCCCGACCGGCCGTGGGTCGTCATCGTTTGGAATGACCCCATCAACCTCATGACGTACGTCACATACGTGTTCCAGAAGCTCTTCGGTTACCCGCGCGAGAAGGCGCACAAGCTCATGCTCGAGGTCCACTTCGACGGCAAGTCGGTCGTGTGGTCGGGTCCGCGCGAGCGGAGCGAGGCATATGTCGCGGCGCTGCATACGTACGGCCTCTGGGCGACGATGCAGCGGGACACCTGATGCGAGGACCGTTCAAGGGCAAACGCGGGTCGGTCGAAGCCCGGCTCGCCGATATCGAAGCAGACGCGGTTCGGCGTATCGCGGTCGAGCTGAAAGGCGGGCTCGACGAGCCGGATGAGGACATGCGACGTCTCTTCCCCCCCGGATACTCCGATGATGCGGAGCGTTCGGCCGAATTCGAGCGCCTGACGCGGGACGACCTCTTGCAGCACAAGCGGGACGCCGTGAGCACGGTCATCTCATCGATCGACGACGGCGCACGCAAGAAGGGGATGTGGCATGCGACGCTCGACGATGGAACGGCGCGCGCGTGGCTCGGCGTGCTGAACGACGCGCGATTGGTGTTGGGAACCCGCATCGACGTGACCGAGAACACGGAGCACGCGCCGCTCGCGCATGACGACCCGCGCGCGCCTGCGCACAACCTGTACCTTTATCTGACCGGGCTCGAATCGAGCCTCATCGACGCGTTATTCGACGCGGGGGACCTCTCTCGGGGATGATACGCGCCACCGTAGAGGAGGATCGATGGGTCTCAAAGACAAAGCCGTCGTGACCGTCGCGCTGTCGGGTGTCGCAGCGAACCGCACGCAGTGTCCGTACATCCCGTACACGCCGGAGGAGTACGGGCAAGAAGCTCGTCGAGCCGCCGACTTCGGTTGCACGATGGTGCACATCCATGCCCGTGAGCCCGACGGGACCCCGACGCACCGCGTCGGCGCATACAAAGACATCCGCGACGCGATCCTTTCGTTGACCCCGGACATGCTCATCAACTTCTCGACAGGATCGGTCGGCATCCCGGTCGAAGAGCGGATCGCGCACATCCGCGAGCTTAAGCCGGACATCGGCGCGCTCAATATGGGCTCGATGAATTACGCGAAGTATTCGGAGAAGCGGAAGTCCATGGTGTTCGACATGGTGTTCCAGAACCCATTCAGCGACATCATGAAGTTCTTGGCGACGATGAACGAGGTCGGCGTAAAGCCCGAGATGGAGTGCTTCGACTCCGGCCACATCGGAAACGTCTTCCCGTTGATCGACATGGGGATCTTGAAGCCGCACTTCCATTTCTCGCTGATCCTCGGTGTGCTCGGCGGCGCGCTGCCGACCA
>JBHELL010000089.1:0-2814 GCA_046263075.1 Actinomycetota bacterium
GCCTTTGCTCGCGGCATAGGCGACCTGCCCGATCTGGCCGTCGTAGGCGGCGATCGACGCTGTGTTGACGATGACGCCTCGTTCCCCGTCGATGGGCTCCTGCGTCACCATCTGCGCGGCCGCGATCCGCGTCACGTTGAACGTGCCGACCAGGTTCACCTGGACGACCTTCGCGAACAGCTCGAGGGGGTGCGGCCCGTTCTTGTCGACGGTTCGCTGCGCCCACGCGATCCCTGCGCAATTCACTGCGACGTGCAGCGCCCCGAACTCGTCGACCGCCGTCTTCACGGCGTTCTGGACGTCGGCTTCGCTGGTCACGTCCGCCGGCGCGAACCGAGCGCGCGCACCGATCTCTTTGGCCACGGTCTCGCCCTGTGAGCTCGGGAGATCGACGACGACGACGCGCGCGCCGCCGTCCAGCATCGCGTCGATCGTCGCGCGCCCGAGCCCGGACGCGCCGCCGGTAACGAGTGCAACTTTGTCTCCAAGATCCATGCAAGCTCCTCCGAGGTCGGCGTGCGAAGTGTATCGCTTGACGATGATCGCTCTTCACGAGAGACTCACGCTCGCATGACTCGAGAGACGCCCGCTCCATGACTCGACCATTCGACGATGTCGTCGAGGCATATCTCGACGATCTCCTGCGTGAGAACCCCGTGCTCGCGACGGCGCTCGGCGCCGACGGATACGACGAGCTGCTCCCGGACCTGAGCGCAGATGGATTCGCGCGGCGCGCAACGCAAGAAGACGAATGGCTGACGCGGCTCGGCGCACAACGGGACCTGACCCTTGATGAAGAGATCGACCGCGATCTCATCCGGTCGATCCTGCGCGGCAACCAGATCACGCGAACATGGACGCCGTGGCGGCGTCAGCCGGATACGTACCTCAACCCCGGTCTCGCGGGCGTCTTCACGTTGTTCTTGCACCGCGCGCAGCCGGAGCCGGAGCTCGCCGCGGCGGCGGAGGCTCGACTGCGCGCCGTTCCCGCGATGCTCGACGAGGGAAAGCGGAACCTCGACCCTGCGCTCGTCGCGCCGATCTTCGCGCAGCGCGCGCTCGGTCAGTGTCGAGCCGCGATCACGTACGCGCGGACACTGGTTCCCCGTGAGGTCGGCGACGAGGCTGCGCGCACTCGCGTCGCTGAAGCCGGCGAAACCGCAGCGCATGCCTTCGAAGACTTCGCCGAGTTCTTGCAGAAACTCGCCGCAGGCGCGCAGGGCGACTATGCGATCGGCGAGCAGATGTATTCGGACTTGCTGCGAGAGAAGGAGCTCCTCGGCTACGGCGCACGAGAGATGCGCGAGCGAGGCCGCGCGGCATACGACGATCTGAGCGCGGACATGAGCCGGCGCGCGCGCGACATGCGCGGGACCGACAACTGGCGCGAGGTGCTCGAGGAGCTCGCCGCCGATCACCCGGAAAGCCCCGACGCCATGCGCGCGACGTACGAAGATTGGACCGAGCGCGCGCGGCAGTTCCTCAAAGACCGCGCGCTCGTGACGATGCCGGCCGGTGAGCGATGTCTCGTCGAGCCGTCACCGCACTTCCAGCGACCGGTGCTCGCGGTCGCGAGCTACAGCTCGCCGCAGGCATTCAAACCCTCGCTGACCGGTCATTTCTTCGTGCCGTTCCCGCCGGACGGCACCTCCGGCGACGAGACGGAGAAACGGCTGCGCACCAACGGCAACCATTCGATCCCTGCGATCTCGGTCCACGAGGCATATCCCGGCCATCACTGGCACATGGTCACCCGCTACGCGAACCCACGGCGCATCCGCAGCGCGCACGGGTCGTCGTACTTCTCAGAAGGCTGGGCCCTCTACGCCGAAGTGATGATGCGCGAAGAAGGCTTCTTCGAGCAGCCGAGCCACGAGCTGTGCCAGGTGGACGCGCGCATCTTCCGCGCGGCGCGGATCATCGTCGACACCTCTCTGCACATCGGCGACATGACGTTCGAGGGCGCGGTGAAGTTCATGATGGAGAAGTCCTCACTGTCCGAGCCCACGGCGCGCGCAGAGGTCGGCCGCTATTGCTCGTGGCCGACGCAGGCGTCGTCGTACCTCACCGGCTCGCTCGAGATCGAACGCATACGCGAGCGCTGGTTCGCCGAGGAGCGAGGCGACCTGCGCGCGTTCCACGATGGGATCTGTGCGACGGGAGCGCTTCCCGTCGCACTGGCGGAACGCGCGCTGCTCGGTTAGCTCAGCAGCAACTCGATGATGTATCGCACCCGGCGCGGTCGCTGTTCGAGAGCACCGTGTAGTACTCCCACTGCGCGCCGTCCGGATCGGTCACCCACACCTTGTCTTGGACGGCGTAGCAACAGTCGACGCCTTCCTCGGTAAGGACCGGGAAGCCGGCGTCGGCGAGCCGCTGCGTTTGCGCGGCCACATCCGAAGCCGCCTCCACCTCGACCCCGAGGTGATTGATCGTTCCGCCGGCGCCGGGCTGTTCGAAGAGCACGAGCTTCAGAGGCGGCTCGGCGACCGCGAAGTTGGCGTACCCCGGCCGGCGCTTCGCCGGCTCGACCCCGAACAAGCGCGAATAGAAGTCGACCGCTTTCTCCAGGTCTCCGACGTTGATCGCCAGTTGCACTCTGCTCATGACGGCCTCCCAATATCGATGTCCATCGATATTTGCACAGAACATCGATATCTGTCAATATAGCGAGGTAATGAAGCTCGTCGAGACCATAGAGACCTGCTGCCAGGTGCTCGCGCGGCCGGCCCTGGACGCGCGCGAGGCCACGGAGATCGCGGAGGCGTTGCGCGTCCTTGCCGACCCGGCGCGGCTCCGGCTCCTCTCCTTCAT
>JBHELL010000090.1:0-11483 GCA_046263075.1 Actinomycetota bacterium
AGCTACGAAGAGATGCTCGAAATGGCGGCGTCGGGCGCGCGAGTGCTCATGACGCGGGCCGTCGAGTATGCGCGCAACTACGGCGTGATGATCCGCGTGGCCTCGTCGGTGCGAGACGTGCCCGGAACGTTTGTCAGAGAGGAAGACGAGCGCATGGAGAAGGCGATCATCTCTGGAGTTACGCACGACGTGTACGAGGCGAAGGTGACGGTGAAGAACGTGCTCGACCGGCCGGGAGTTGCCGCGCTTCTATTCGAGCGTGTCGCGGGAGAAGGCATCAACATCGACATGATCGTGCAGAACGTATCCACGGCCGGCCACACCGACATCTCGTTCACGGTCCCGCGCGAAGATCTCGATCGCGTGAAAGCAGCACTGTCGCCCATCGAGCACGAGATCGGATCCGAGGGTGTGACGTACGACGCAGGCATCGCGAAGGTATCCTTGATCGGCGCAGGCATGAAATCTCATCCCGGCGTAGCTGCGTCGATGTTCCGCTCGCTGTCGGATGCCGGCGTGAACATAGAGATGATCTCGACGTCGACGATCCGCATCAGCTGCGTCGTGCGCGAAGAGGACGTCGCGCGCGCCGTGAAAGCGGTACACGACACCTTCCTCGGGAGCGAGGGCGGCGACGTGACACGGAGCGCGCACCCGGCCTGACGCGCGCGCGCCGCCCGGTCGCGCGCGCCGCGTGTCGAGGCCGCGCGGCCCACGCGTCCAGTTCGAGGGCATCTTCCCGAACCATTTCGCCGAGCTACCGCGCGCGCTGCACGCTACCCTGTAACCGATGGATCCCAAGAACATCGCCGTCGTCGGCGCCACCGGTGCGGTCGGGCGTGAGATGGTGCGCATCCTCGAAGAGCGCGCGCTGCCCATCGCGTCGTTCCGGCCGGTCGCATCCGCGCGCTCGGCGGGCAAGACCGTGCAGTTCAAGGGCGAGGACGTTCCGGTCACCGTGCTCGACGAGCGCGCGCTCGACGGCATCGACATCGCCATCTGGGACACCCCCGACGACGTGTCGCTCGAGTGGGTGCCGAAGTTCCGTGACCGCGTGATCAACATCGACAAGTCGTCGACGTTCCGCATGCGCGACGACGTACCGCTGGTGATCCCCGAGATCAACGGCGACACCGTGAAGAAGCACAAGGGCATCATCGCCAACCCGAACTGCACGATGACGACGCTCATCATGCCGCTCGCTCCATTGCATCGAGCGTTCACCGCGAAGCGCGTCGTCTGCTCGTCGTATCAGTCCGTCAGCGGCGCCGGTGTCGCCGGCGTCGAAGACCTCTACGAACAGCTCGAGAAGTGGATGCCCGAACGCGACGCAGTACGCAACGGAACCGTGGATGCGCCGCCCGGTCGCGCATTCCACCACCCCATCGCGTTCAACGTGATCCCCCATGTCGGTGGGTTCGACGACGCCGGGCGCACCAGCGAAGAGCGGCGCATCGTCGGGGAGACGCAGAAGATCCTCGACGCGAAGATGGATATCTTCGCCACGTGCGTTCGCGTGCCGACGGTCGCCGGCCACGGCATAAGCGCGTGGGTCGAGTTCGAACAGCAGATCGACTCGACCAAAGCGCGCGCCGTGCTGCAGAACGCCGCCGGCGTCGCCATCGAGGACGACCCGTCGAGCTTCCGCTATCCGACGGCGTTACAAGCAGCCGGAGGCGACACGGCGTTGGTCGGGCGCTTGCGAGACGACCCCGAGAACACGCGCGCGCTCGGGTTCTTCAGCTCGTGCGACAACCTGCGCAAGGGTGCGGCGCTGAACGCCGTGCAGATCGTGGAGCTACTTCTCGCTCAGTAGAAGTCGGCGATCCAGGGCGTCGGTCCGGCGAACACGACGTCGAGCGCGCTCAAGGTTTCTTCGTCGGCGTCCAGCACGCCGAGCCGCACCGCGTCGCGCGGCCGCAACGCGCACGACCACAGCGATGCCAATCCCTGCACGTCACAGCGCGCGCGCGCGTCGTCGACGCGAACGACCTTCGCCGAGCCGCCCGACACCTCGACGCGCCAGGGTCCTTCGTTCTGTTGGAACAACGGATCGGAGACGCGGATCGTGAACGACGCGTCGACCGCCGCCGGATAGCCGCGCGCTTCGAAGGCCGCCGGCACATCCATCAACCGCACCATCGCGTGGAACGATCCGTCGGGCTCGATCGCGTGATCCTTCGTCAACCACTGGATAGGTTCATCGGGCGCGCCCGTCCACGCGATCTCCTCAGCCGTCGATCGGTGCAGGGACGCCATCGACAGCAGCGCGCGCGCTGCGCCCGGCGTCGACCAGAATAGATCGCGGCACGACAGCTTGAACCGCCAGTTGCCGCTCGACGATTGCGTTTCGTAGATGATCCACCCGGTGACGTCGCCGTCTTCGCGTACGAGGTATGCCCACCGCGTCGACTCGTCGCGCGCGTTGAGCACGTTGTCGTTCCACCACTCGGCCGAACGCTGCACGAGCCCGTTCTGTCCGGCCGCGATGTGCTCGTAGAGCGTGTTTAGCTCGCCGACCTCCGAAGAGGAAACCGGCGACAGCGATACACCCTCTTCGCGGACGTCGGGAAGCGCTCCGAGCGTCGACTTCCAATTCGTGCGCACCATGGCGAAGCCGTACCCGACCGACCGGTACAGCGGAACCGTCGCCGGGTAAAGCGACGAGATGGGGAAGCCTGCCGCGCGGATCTCTTTCATCGACTCGACCATGAGCTCTTTGCCGATCCCGCGGCCCCGGGTGTCGGGCGAGACGGCGACCGAGGCGACCCCGGCCGCGCGGACGGCTCGCCCGCCGAAGAAGTGCCCGAAAGGGAACCACCGCATGATGGCCTTGACGGCACCGGCGTCCTCGACGACACGGAACTGCTCGATCTTGGCGCGCTCGCGGTAACGCTCTGCGTCCGCCCGCGTGGTGTTGAACCCCTGCATCCAAAGACGCAGGATCTGGTCTAGATCTGCTGTCGTCGCGGGGCGAAAAGTCACGCGGACGAGGGTAGCAAACGCAGCATCCAGGCTGATCTGCATCCGCTCGTACCCCGGGTTACGCTCGCGGACCAGCCGATGCGGAGCACACCGGAACGGCGATGCCCCTAGCGCCCTCCTCTCTTCCTCCGAGTCAACCGTTCATCCGTTCTGTGGCGGTGAACCATGTGCGGTGCGGGACGCGTGTCTCGCGCGTGGCATGCGGCACGAGCACTACGGGAGTTGGGGCGGCGAGGTGCCCGAAGAGCGAAAACGAAGGCGATCCGAACGCGGCCGAGCCGCCGAAGCCCCGACCCTCCGGAGAAACAATGAGAGCTGGGGCTTCTGCATTTTCGCGCGCGGTTTGCGTCGTTCACACAAGGTCCTACAATGCGCGCGAGCGGAAGGAAAACACATGAGATTTCGCCTCTTCCCACAGAACGTCGGCTTCTTCGACCTTTTCACTCAGAGCGCAGAGAACGCGCTGAAGGGCGCGCACCTCTACCTCGAATTGACCGAGAGATACGACGACCCGAACGGCGCGCACAAGATCATCCGCGATACTGAGCATCGCGGCGACGAGCTCACGCACGAGATCATCCGGAGCCTGAACACGACATTCGTTACACCCATCGATCGCGAAGACATCCATGCGCTCGCGACGCAGCTCGACGACATCATGGACTTCATCGAAGCAGCAGCCGATCTGTACCACCTGCATCAGATCGAAGCACCGACCGACACCGCGAAAGAACAAGCACGGATCCTCGTTCGGATCTGTGAGCAGGTCGCCGGGTGCGTCGCAGAGCTTCGCAAGTTCAAAGACCTCGCCCACTATTGGAATGACATCAACCAGATCGAGAAAGAAGGCGACCAGATCTACCGTCGAGCCGTTGCCGACCTGTTCCGCGGCGACCACAAGGCCCTAGAGGTTCTGCGCTGGAAGGAGATCTACGAGCAGACCGAGATGGCCATCGACGCATGCGAGAAGGTCGGGAACATCTTGGAAGCCATCGTTCTCAAACACGCCTGAGCCGGCGAAAACCTTCGATGCCCCTGATCGCCACAACCCACACCGCTTCGCTCGCCCTCGTTATCGGCATCATCGCGGTCGCACTCTTCTTCGATTTCTCGAATGGGTTCCACGACGCAGCGAACTCCATCGCCACAGTCGTGTCCACGCGCGTGCTGTCGCCGCGGATCGCTGTGATATGGGCGGCTGTTTTCAACTTCGTCGCGTTCCTCGTCTTCGGAACCAAAGTGGCGAACACAGTGGGAAAGACCGTTTCGCTCGCGAAGCTTCCTCACTCGGCCCGGCCGGAGACGGTTATCTTGGCCGGCGTCATCGGAGCCGTCGCGTGGAACTTGATCACGTGGCGTCTCGGCTTGCCCACCTCGTCATCCCACGCGTTGATCGGAGGGCTCGCCGGCGCCGGCGTGGCCGCAGCTCGCGGGTTCCACTCCGTGGCTGGATCCGTTCTGAACTCGGAGAGCATCAAGAAGACGGCCATCTTCATCGTCGTCTCTCCGGTGGTCGGCCTCATCCTCGGCTTCTTCTTCATGACACTGATGATGCTGATCTTCCATCGTGCTCGACCGCGGCCGGTAGAGCGCGGGTTTCGGGTTGCGCAGTTGTTCTCAGCCGCGGCGTATTCGCTCGGACACGGTGGCAATGACGCGCAGAAGACGATGGGTGTGATCGCAGCGTTGCTCGTCTCGACCGGCTACGCAACCCAGCACGGGAAGGACCTCCCCATCGGGCTCCATCAGAATCTGTGGATCATCCTCGCGGCTCAAACGGCGATCGCTCTCGGCACGCTCTCGGGTGGGTGGCGGATCGTAAAGACGCTCGGGAGCAAGATCACTAAATTGAAGCCCGTCGGAGGGTTTTCCGCAGAAACGGCCGCTGCCGGCGCTCTTTTCGGGGCCACACACTTCGGTATCCCGGTTTCCACCACGCATACGATCACGGGCGCGATCGTTGGGGTCGGCTCGACGCAGCGTCTAAGCGCGGTGCGCTGGGGGGTGGCCGGCAGGATCGTCTGGGCGTGGGTGCTCACGATCCCCGCCGCCGCCGTCATCTCATACCTTTCGTATCGTGTCGTCGATCTTGTCCACTGACGGGTAACGGTTCCGCGAGCACCGCTCGGCGTATCCTTCTTCCATGACAGAAGGTTCGCACCGCCGTTCCCCACGCCCCAGCGGTGACCCCGTCCTCGACGAGATGCTGGTGAAGTTCGTCGAGCAGCTCGAGCCGGTCGACCAACGCATCGCCCTGGAGGCGGTCGCGACCCTTCTGCAGCTTGCGCACGACGACGTGTCGCGGCTCGACCGCAAGATCGCGAACACCGCACTGAAAGAGATGCGTCACGCATTCAACGTCTTCGCGCCGTTCCGCGACGTGCGCAAGATGACGATCTTCGGCTCCGCGCGTACCAAGCGAGACGATCCTGAGTTCGAGACGGCGCGCCTTCTCGCGAAGGAGATGGCGTCGCGCGGATGGATGGTCGTCACCGGAGCAGGCCCCGGGATCATGGAGGCCGGACACGAGGGTGCGGAGGCCGAACGCTCGATCGGAGTGAACATCGTCCTGCCGTTCGAGGCCAAGCCGAACCCCGTCATCGCGACGGATCCCAAGCTCATCAACTTCAAGTACTTCTTCACACGCAAGCTGATGTTCATCAAGGAGTCGGACGCGTTCGTTCTGCTCCCGGGCGGGTTCGGGACGCTGGACGAGACGTTCGAGCTCCTGACGCTGATCCAAACGGGAAAGAGCGACCTGCATCCGATCGTGATGCTCGACGCGCCGGGCGGTGACTTCTGGGATCGGTTCGAGCGGTTCTTGCGTGAAGACTTGGTCGCGCGCGGGTTCATCGACGAGGCCGACCTCGATCTGTACTGCCGCACCGACTCGATCGATACCGCGATCGAGGAGATCGAGCGGTTCTATCGCGTCTACCACTCCGAGCGCTACGTCGGCGGCCGGTTGATCTTGCGACTGAACGTCCCACTCGACGACGGTGACATCGCGACGCTGAACCAGGAGTTCGCAGACTTCCTCGTCGAGCCGATCGAGCGCGTCGGGCCGTCGGTGCAAGAGGTGCGTGACAACGACGTGCCGGAGCTGCCGCGCATCAAGCTCCTCTTCGACCGCGCGCGCACCGGCAGACTGCGCGCGCTGATCAACCGGATCAACGAGCTCGCACAATGATCCTGTTCGTCTGCGTTCACAACGCCGGTCGCAGCGTCATGGCAGAGGCGTTCGCGCGCGCGGCCGGGCTCGACGCGATATCTGCAGGGACCGAGCCTTCCGGCCACGTTCATCCCGAAGTCGTCGAAGCGATGTCCGAGCTGGGCTTCGATGTTGCCGGACATGAAGGTGTCCTCCTCACGTCCGCGATGGTCGAGCGGGCGGCGCGCGTGATCACGATGGGGTGCGCGGTGGACTCGGCCGTATGTCCGGCGATCCTCTATGCAAACAAAGAGGATTGGGGGCTCGACGACCCCAAGGGCAAGCCGCAGGAGGATGTTCGCAAGATCAGGGACGAGGTTCGCGCGCGCGTCGAAACGCTTGCGGTTGAAGTGAAGGCTTAGAGCCCGAAGTCTGTTTCGATCGCCGCGCGCGCGCGCGCCGCGAGCGCGGGCACGCCCCACTCGAGCTCTTTGAACATCGGGTGATCGCCGATGCCGGCGAGGAAGCGTCGGTACGAGCCTTCCATGATGATCGCGATCTTCCATCCGCCGAGCGCCGAGTACCACCGCACGGTCGAGACGTCTCTGTCGGACGTGGTGGCGTAGCGCTGTAATAACTCGCGCCGTCTTGGGAAACCGTCCTTGTCCATCACCGACGACACCGTCAACCCGAACGAGGAGTCTCCGGGGTCGCGCCACCAGTACAGCAACCACCCAAGGTCTGCGAGCGGATCGCCGACCGTCGACATCTCCCAGTCGACCACCGCGACGATCTGTGCCGGCGACGACGGCGCGAAGATGACGTTGTCTAGCTTGTAATCGCCGTGCACGATCGTCGTCTCGTTCGACGACGGCAGGTTGTCGGCGAGCCACTTCCCGACGAACTCGAGGTCCGGCAACTCGCGGAAGCGCGCGAGCTCCCACAGTTGCGTCATGCGCTGCAGCTGTCGTTCGAGGTACCCCTGCGGTTTGCCGAATGTCTCGAGGCCGGCGGCGACGTGGTCCACCCGTTGAAGCGCGAGCAACGTGTCGAGCAATCGCTCGGACATCGCGCGCCTGTCTTCGAGCGATGAAAGCTCGTCCGGAAGCTCTTGTCGCACGACGATGCCGTCGACCGGCTCCATCAGGTAGAAGTTCGCGCCGATCACGTCCTTGTCTTCGCAGAGCAGGATCGGGCGCGGTACGGGCACCGGCGAGCCGTGATCGTGCAGCGCGCGCATCACGCGATACTCGCGACGCACGTCGAACGCGCTCGGCGGAAGGTCACCGCGCGGCGGACGACGCAGTACAACGCGCCAGCCCTCGCCCGTGATCATGAACGTCAAGCACGACTGTCCTTCGCCGAGCCGTTCCACGGTGAAGCCGCCCGAAAGCTCCGGCGCTTCGCGCGCGAAGAACCGTGCGAGCTCCCGCCGCGGGACGAGCTCCTCGGTCACGACGCGACATCCTTCAGGTACTTCGAGAGCTCGTTGCGCGCGACGACCATCTTATGCACCTCGTCCGGGCCGTCGGCGATGCGGAGCGTTCGCCCGTGCGCGTAGAACGATGCGAGCGGCACGTCGTCGGTGACGCCCATGCCTCCGTGGATCTGGATCGCGCGATCGATCACCGCCAGCGCGACGCGCGGCGCAACGACCTTGATCGCCGACACTTCCGTGCGCGCGGCCTGCTTCCCGACGGTGTCGATCATCCACGCGGTCTTCAGGACCAAAAGTCGCGCTTGTTCGATCTCCATCCGCGACTCGGCGATCATGTCCGCGACGACGCCGTGTTGCGCGATCCGTTTGCCGAAGGTCTCTCGCGACAGCGCGCGCGTGCACATCAGGTCGAATGCGCGTTCCGCCATGCCGAGCGCGCGCATGCAGTGGTGGATGCGGCCCGGCCCGAGCCGCGCCTGCGCGATCGCGAACCCGCCGCCTTCTTCACCGAGCAGGTTCGAGCGGGAAACGTGGACATCCTCGAACACGATCTCCCCGTGTCCGCCGGAATCGTGATAGCCGAACACGGAAAGGTCGCGCACGATCCGGACGCCCGGCGTATCGAGCGGAACGAGGATCATCGATTGACGGCGGTGCCGCTCGGCCTCGGGATCCGTGACACCCATGAAGATCGATACCGCGCATCGATCCGAGAGCGCGCCCGACGTGAACCACTTGTGTCCGTTGATGACGTACTCGTCGCCCTCTCGCCGGATACTGCCGCGGATGTTCGTCGCGTCAGAGGATGCAACCTCCGGCTCGGTCATCGCGAAGCACGAACGGATCTCCCCCTCGAGCAAGGGTTCGAGCCACCGCTTCTTCTGCTCATCCGTGCCGAACTCGTGGAGGATCTCCATGTTCCCCGTGTCGGGCGCCGCGCAATTCAGCGCTTCCGGCGCGAGATGCGGCGAGCGTCCCGTGATCTCGGCAAGCGGGGCATACTCCAGGTTGGTCAGCCCCGCGCCCAGGTTCTCATCGGGCAGGAACAGGTTCCACAGCCCGCGCGCGCGCGCTTCTTTCTTCAGGTCCTCGATCACGGGCGCGTGGAAGTGCGGGTCGCCGGACGCGCGCATCTGCTCGGCGTATGTGCGTTCGGCGGGATAAACGTATCCATCCATGAAGTCGAGCAATTCCTTGCGCAGCGCCTCGACCTTCGGGCTGTACGCGAAGTCCATGCGGTCCCCCTCGTTGAGTGGGGAATCCTATCGGGGGATCAGGCGGCGCCGTACAGCGGCCCGAAGAGTGCGCGGGTCACCGACGCCGGGACCGTGATCCCGTTCGCGCGCGCATACACGAGGAGCGACAGAACACGGTCACGGCGGTCTTCGGCTCGGCGGAGGACGTAGTCCCAATCGACCGCCGATCGCGACAGCACGCCGAGCGCGTTGAACCAGTGTTCCGGCGTCTCCCGCGAGAACGTGCTCGCTTGCACGACGATGTAGTCCTCCGGCGAGATCACGCGGACGCTCCGTCCCGCGATGTTGCGTTCGCGCGCGCGTTCCAACATCTCGTCGTCGAGCCGGATGGTCTTCGCGGCTCGGAAGATGAGGTCGACGAGCACGCCTTCACGGTACGCCTTGAGCAACCAGTCTTCGTCCGGCGGCTCGATGTGGAACCCGTTCTCGCCGAGCACCTTCTGCGCGCGCAGGGCGTCGTCTTCCGCGAGGAAGAGATCGATGTCCGAGCCGCGACGCGGCCACGACTCTTCGCCGTGAACGTCGGCGGCGATCGACCCGATCACGATGTAAGGGACGTCGTGCTCGTCGAGCAGCTGCGTCGCCGCTCGGAACGTGCGCTCCATCGTCCGTTCTTCGGCATGCTTCGCTTCGTGACTCACGGCGCAGAAAGCCTGCCCGGGGTCAGGACGTGGTAAACGAACCCTGTGGAGCTGTGTGCCGTCGTCCTCGCAGCGGGCCTAGGCAGGCGCCTGCGGCCGTTGACCGACCTGCGTCCGAAGGCCCTTTGTCCGGTCGACAACGTCGCATTGCTCGACCACGCCATCGGGCGCGCGAAGCAACTGGCTGGTGCGGTCGCGGTGAACGGACTGACGACGCTTGAGGTCGCGCTCGCAGCGCGCGACGTCCACGCGAGCATCGAGGGTGCCACGCCGCTCGGGACGGCCGGCGCGCTCCAACGGCTCCGCGGCTGGATCGACGGACGCGATGTCGTCGTCGTCAACGCAGACGCCTTCATCGAAGGCGACCTCTCGACGGTGCTGCCGGATGACGGAACGCGGCGTCCCCGGCTCGCCGCGGTCGAGGACGCGCGTCGTCCGGACTTCGGCGGCCGGTGGCGGTACG
This sequence comes from Actinomycetota bacterium, assembly GCA_046263075.1. Lineage (GTDB taxonomy): Bacteria > Actinomycetota > AC-67 > AC-67 > AC-67 > JBHELL01. The sequence continues at coordinate 9,935 of JBHELL010000090.1, forward strand.
TCGGCGTGTGCGTGTTGCCGTTCTCGGTCGTCGAGCGGCTCGAGCCGGGCGGGTTGTACGACCAGGTGTTCGCGCGCGCGGAGCTCGACATCGTTCCGTGCGCGACGTGGTTCACGGATTGCGGAACGCCCGGCGGGTATCACGCAGCCAACATGCGCGCGTCCGGCGGACGCAACGTCGTCGGTGAAGGCGCGCGCGTCGACGGAAGGATCGAGCGGTGCGTCGTCTGGCCGGGATCGGTCGTCGAAGAGCACGAGCAGCTTCACGATGCGATCAGAGCCGACGGCCTCACGGTTCGGGTGGAGTGAAAGAAGGACGCCGGCGCGAAGCACCGGCGTCCTGGAAACGCGAAGGTTACGGGCGCGGGCCGGGACGCACCGTCACGACACCGGACGGCCCTGCGTACGCAGGCGCCCCTGCGTCCTGGCGCCAGTAGAGAACGTGCGGGCCGGGGACCTGATCCGAAGGACACTGCAGGCCGGTGCAATCCGTTCCCGGCTCGGTCGAGAACACCGCGATGTGCGCGTAGCCGAACGAGTCGAGCGCCATGTCCATGAAGTCGAGCAACGATCGGTCGCCTCCGGCGGTGCACAAGATGCCTTTCGTGCAAACGTCGCCTCGGTGCACGACCGGCCCATCGACCTGTGTGAACGTCGGAGCCGCCGAGAGGATGTCGCGGGACTGCGCGAAATGAGCGGTCCAGACGTTCGACGTATCGTCGGTGCGGTCATGATCCGCTTGGATCCAGGAGAAGTCGGCGATGCCTGCATCGCCGGCGATCACCGTCGGGAACACGACCGCGCCGGCGCCCGTGTTGACCTTGGTCACTGGGCTCCAGGTCGAGCCGTGATCCGTCGACGTTGTGACGAACAAACCGTTCGTTGAACCTCCGTTGCCGTCGAGGATCGACCCTGCGGCGACCACGTACACGTTTCCGGCTTTGTCGACGGCCATCCAGGGGATCACGTTCGGAAGCACGGAGCCGACCGGAGCGTTGATCGCGATCGAGTCGCTCCAGGTCGTGCCACCGTCGTCGGAGCGCGCGACCAACACCTGGTTGCTCGGCGCGAACGCATTCTGCTGTTGCAACCCATTCAAACGGGACTCGACCGTGTTGCGCACCCACACGATGTACACACGGTTGTGGTTGCTCGGGTCGATGCGCACGCGTCCGGGCGATCCCGTGTTCCTGATGCCGTTCACGGCGACCGCAGGATCGGAGGATGCGACGCTGTGCAGCAGCCATGTATTGCCGCCGTCGATGGATTTCGCGACGACGATCGCGCTCCCCGCGAAGTCGTGGTAGCCGAGGTACACGGTTCCGACGCTCACCGGGTCCGTCGCGAGCCACATACGGTCCTGCTCGACGGGGTCTTCGATCGGGTTCTTCGTGGGGTCGTTGAACGTGACGCCGTCGTCCGTCGACACGTTGATCGCCGATGCCCACGCCTGGAGGTTGGCCGTGTAGACGCTGTCGCCGCCGGAGGTGTTCGGACCCGTCGCGACATCGCAGTCCCCGCCTCCGCCGCGGTTCGTGATCGTCGAGTGA